>DATFXZ010000734.1:0-5287 GCA_035315305.1 Terriglobia bacterium
TTGTCAGGAAAGAGATCGATTGCCTCCACCTTGTTCAACCCGGCTGCATTCATCCAGCCGGTCACCTGCGCTTCCGAAACGATAAGATTCGGCTGCTCCTTATGCGGACTCTGATCTCCTTTAAAGTCGATCACCACGAAACGGCCATCTTGTTTGAGATAGCGGGCAGCGCTTTTCAGATAGCCCGCACGATCATCGATGTGATGAAGAACGTCGTGCATGAAAGCCAGGTCCACATCCTGCGCAGGCAACTTCGGATCAGTGAACTCGCCGCGCACTGTCCTCACGTTCGATAGGCTTACTTCTTTCGCCTTGCCCAGGATCATCGGGAAGTACCCTTCATCGATTTCGACTGCGTACACCCTACCCGCCGGCGCGACGGCCTTCGCCATAGGTACACTGAAGAGACCCGTGCCGGCGCCAAGATCGGCAACAGTCTGTCCAGGCTTCAGTTGAAGCTTCGCGACGATTTCTGCGATCTTGAGCCCTTCGATACGCGAGGGCTGTTCAAGCGTCTTACTCCACTCTTCCGCTGGGCGAGACGCAAGCTGAGCGCCGGCCAGCGAAGATATGCCGAGCACCAACGTACAGACGGCGATGTACGTGAACCAGGACTGTTTGCGAACCATCGTTCCCTCCTATGAAGAAACCTGCAGTGTCATCACTTCTCGGAAATACAGAGCTAGGGACGTGCTTCCGTTGCTAGACGTATCCTGAGCCGCTCCCTGGAACTACCGGCCAGTTTGCGGCAAGCGGACGAGTCGATCAACGCATTTGGATTTGAGCTGCGTTGCTCCAGCCGCTGCCATAGGTTCGAGAAGTCCGGGTGCGGCGTTATCAGAATGTCGCATGGTGTGTTGTCGAGAAACGCATAACTTCGCTCGAAATCAGCGACGGCATGGGGATACTCTCTGCTACGGGTAAACAAGAAGCCCTCCGCCGAGACGGGTGTCAGGCTGTCAGCATACACCAGGTTCACACAGCGGCTGTTCTCGCAGGAACGCCAGGTCCAGCTGGTGCCTCCGGGTGTATGGCCGGGTGTGAGATGCGCGGTGACAGTCAACGAGCCGGCCTGTAGTGCTTCGCCATCTTTGAAGGTTGTTACCCGCACAACTCGGGCGATGGGCATGATGATGCCGAATTGCGGATCATCGTGCGGCACAATCCCCTTCTTCATGACCTCCGCCGTCCACAGGCTCGCCGCAACACGAGCACCGCTAAGCTTCTGCAGTTCCGCAATGCCGCCCGCGTGATCGAAGTGGACGTGCGAGTTGAGGATCAGCCTGATGTCTTCGACACGAAAGCCGAGCGAGCGAATGTTGGCGACAATCTGCGGCACTGATTCCGGCAGTGCCCCATCGATCAAGACGTGTCCTGTTGAAGAAGTAATGAGGATGGAACCAAGTCCATGAGTGCCTACGTAGTAGGTGTTACCGTAAATCTTGAACGGTTGCTGGGGCACGTTCCACGCCGGGCAATCTGCGCATGACGACGGTCGGTTTTGAGCAAACAGACCAGACGCAAACACCAGAAACATTAGTAGAGACATCCGCGTAAGGTAGCACACCTCCAATCCTGAACTCTGACGTTACGTCACTCTCAAGAGCTTTCTACCGGTGCGATGTATCCAGGAATTTATCGGTTTGTCTATACTGTCCTTGCTTCTTAGGAAAAGAACCGATGAAAGTTGCTTTCGCAGTTCTCTTGAGCGTAGCGATGCTTACACTGCAGCCGCAAGGCGGTGTGCAGCCGCCTTCCGTCGATCACCACCAACACCTGTACAGTGTAGAAATCACTCGCTCGTCGCGAATCGAACCGCTTGATGCGGCCGACCTGATTGCGTACCTCGATGCCGCGGGAATTCGGCGCGCCGCCGTGCTTTCGGTCGCGTATCAATTCGGCAATCCGAACCGGCCGGTGGCCGAGAACGAATACGCTCAGGTCAGGGCAGAAAACGACTGGACCAGCCGGCAGATCGCGCGCTTTCCTGACCGGCTGCGGGGGCTTTGCGGAGTCAATCCGCTAAAAGATTACGCTCTCCCCGAACTGGATCGGTGCGCCGCCGATCCGTTTCTCCGTGCGGGCCTCAAACTGCATTTTGGCAATTCGGACATTGATCTGGACAATGCCGAACACGTACAGCGACTGCGTCGTGTGTTTCGCGCAGCCAACGACCGAGGCATGGCCATTGTCGTTCACATGCAGCCTTCGGTTACGAAACAGCGGCCATACGGGAGGAAGCAGGCGCAAACGTTTCTGGATGAACTCTTGCCTGCGGCCCCCGACGTACCCGTACAAATCGCACACCTGACGGGCGCGGGCACGTACGACGAGCCGTCCACTGATGAGGCACTGTCTGTGTTTATCGAAGCAATCACGCACGGAGATTTGCGAGTAAGGCACATTTATTTTGACGTCTCGGGTATTGCCGGTTACGGCAAGTGGACTGACAAGGCGGACCGGATCGTGGAGCGGATTCGCCAGATCGGTGTTCAGCGTATCCTTTTCGGTTCGGACGGAGCGAGAGGCGGCGGACTGGCGCCAATCGACGCGTGGGCAGAGTTTCTGAAGTTGCCGCTGTCGGACGAGGAGAAGCAGGCGATTGCACGCAATGTTGCTCCGTACATGAATTGAAGCGTCGGCGAGAGAGTCGACTTCGCTTCGATGGAGTGACAATCCCGGCTGCTATACCAAAGGCTCTGGCCCGCCCGAGGCGACCGGTGAATTGGTCTAATGTTGAGCAAGCAGTGATATAGCCGTTGACAATATAGCCAGTGTGGCCATATTGTCTGTGGCATGCCTTTCAAGCGAGAAGAGATCGAATCCCTCCTGCCGTTGCCTTCTGCGACTTTTCACATCTTGATGGCACTGGCGGACGAAGACCGGCACGGTTACGCAATCATTCAAGACATAGCGTCGCGAACCGACGGCACGCTGCAGATGAGTGCCGGCACGCTTTATCGCTCTATTCAACGGATGCAGGAGCAAGGTCTCATCATTGAGACACGCGAACGGCCTGCGCCCGAAGAGGATGATGAGCGGCGTCGGTATTACCGGATCACGCCCTTCGGCTTGGCTGTCGCTAAAGCTGAAGCCGGCCGGCTGACGCAAATGGTGAAGTTGGCTCGAGCCAGGGGAATCGCGCCCGAAAGGACCTGATGCGCCTTTACAAAGCCTTGCTTCATCTCTATCCGTCTTCTTTCCGAAAGGAATATGAAGAGGAGTTGGTCCACATCTTTCGCGAGCGGCGGACGCAGATGCACAACCCAGTTTCGATCGCTTGGCTTTGGTTATCCGGCTTCGTCGACGTTGTACTCAACGCTGCATGCGCACACTGGGAAATTCTTCGTCAGGATCTGAGGTACACCACGCGGACTCTGCTACGTGCTCCAGTTTTTACTTTGACGGCGATCGTCGTCACTGGTCTGGGGATCGGCGCAAGTACTGCCGCTTTTTCGATAACGGACCGCGTGCTGCTGCGTCCACTTCCGTTCCCGAATTCCGATCGGCTGGTGCAACTGTGGCAGCGCAATCCTGAATACGCGCGTTTCGAATTATCTCCACCGAATTTTTATGATTGGCGCAGATTGAGCACCTCGTTTGAAGCGATGTCGGCGTATGCGCAGGCTGCATGGAACTTCATTGGCGAAGGCGACCCACAGCGACTTGAGGGAACGGTGGTCACACCAGCATTCTTCAAGACACTCGACGTCCAGCCGTTGTTTGGGCGGACCTTTAACGACCAGGACGGACTCGATGGTGCCGCGGGAACCGTTGTTCTGAGCTACGAAATGTGGCAAAGCGTCTTTGGCGGACGTCCCGGCGTCCTTGGCGAAACAATCCGTCTCGACAATAGTTCTTATGCTGTCGTCGGTGTCATGCCGCCGGATTTCTTCTTTCCGGCTCGCGGCGGACAGCTATGGAAGCCTCTTGTGTTGGGAGACCCGCCGAAAGATGCGCGCGACAACTATAACCTAAACGGAATCGGCAAACTCAAACCGGGGGTTACCATCGAGAAGGCACGCGCCGAAATGATCGTCATTGCCGATCGACTTGCGCGTGAATATCCAAAAGAAAATGAGAAGATCACAGCCAGAGTCGATCCCCTCGACGCTCGGTTGCCCGATCAAACGCGAATGCTTCTTTGGGCCTCGCTCGGAGCCTCGTTCTGCGTACTCTTGATTGCATGTACGAATTTGGCCAATCTTCTGCTGGCTAAAGGAATGGCGCGCCGCAAAGAACTAACGGTGCGTTTCGCGATCGGAGCCGGCCGTGAACGCCTGATACGGCAGTTGCTGACGGACAGCGTGCTGCTGGCCGTTGCCGGAGGATTCATGGGGCTTCTCATCGCAACAGCTGTGCTACCGGTGCTGTCTGCCATCATTACGATTAAATTGCCATTGACTGACGCAACCGTACTCGATGGCCGGGTGCTGGCATTCACTAGCCTGGTGACATTCGCGACGGGGTTGGTCTTTGGCATTTTGCCGGCATGGCGTGCGTCTAGCGGCATAAACATGGACGGATTGAGGGACGGCTCGCGGTCCGGTATCGGCGGTCATCGAGAACGGTTACGTTCGATATTGGTGATTGCCGAAATCTCGCTTTCGATCGTCCTTCTTGTCACGGCTGGACTGTTGACCCGCGCTCTGTGGCGAGTCCAGTCGATCGATCCCGGATTTAGGCCAGATTCTGTGCTGACGGTCGAGATTTCGCTTCCCGCATATCCATCTCGGTACGGATTGGTTTCGACACGTACGGTCTTTTATGACGAACTCCTGTCCAAGGTACGCGCTCTCCCAGGTGTGTCCAACGTCGCTTTCATCAGTTCGCTGCCGATGACGCCGGGAGGTGGAATTTGGCCGGTCGCCGCTACAGGCGCAAACGGTGATGTCAAGACCGTAGGCATGCGCGTCGTCACCCCTGCCTATTTCGACACGATGGGAATTCCTATCCATTTCGGAAGAGACTTCATCAAGTCCGACACAGTGGATGCGCCGCCGGTCGCTATCGTGAGCGAATCTTTTGCACGGCAGTATTGGCCGAATCAGGATCCACTTGGGCGAAGGTTTCATTTTGCATTTAGCAACTTCCCATTCGCCGCGCAGGACAGGGTCGTCGTCGGTGTCGTTGGCGATGTCCGATTCCGTGGGCTCGAACGACGAAGCGAACCGCAGGTATATCTTTCGGACAGGCAGCTCCCAGACCGGACGATGATGTTCTATGCACCGCGTGAACTGGTGATTCGCACGGCAACCGACTCCGCTGCTCTGATTGCACCGATCCG
>DATFXZ010000735.1:0-3892 GCA_035315305.1 Terriglobia bacterium
AATTTATGCGAACACAGGATTCCGTGTCTTGTGATGTCGCGCGGGTTCCATCTCGCGCCGGAGTTGCTGATTGTCACCGTCGAGGCAAAAATCGCGGTGTTCCGAACTCCGATGATTACCATGAAGTTCATCAATGCCGCAACGATTGCTCTTGAGATGGATTTCTCGCCGACCGTGACAGAATTCGGAAGCATGGTGGACATTTTGGGTATCGGCGTGTTGATCCGCGGCGTTAGCGGCATCGGAAAAAGCGAATGTGTGCTGGGATTGATTGAGCGCGGTTACAGTCTTGTGGCTGACGACGTCACTCGCATTACGATGCTCGAGGGACGTGAACTCATGGCCACAGCGCCCGAAATGACGCGCAATCACATGGAAGTGCGTGGGATTGGTATCATTGATGTTGCAAAGGTGTTCGGCATTGGAAGTATTCGAGTGGAGAAACGCCTCGATCTCGTTGTCACCTTAAAGGAGTGGGGGGACGTAGAAGAAGTCGATCGGATCGGACTTGACCGGGAATTTTATGAAATTCTCGGTCTGAAGGTACCGCACGTGATCATTCCCGTGCGACCTGGGCGCGACATGGCGCGGTTGATCGAGGTAGCCGCGATGGACGAAAAATTGAAAGGCTTGGGACAGAATGCGGCGGTTGATTTCAATACAAGGTTGCTTCGGTTGATGGAGCAAAAGAGGACGACGTAATGGGATTGTTGTATCGAAAAGGGACCCGCGCTGCACAGGCGCAGAAGCTTGAAAAGGAGCTGACAGTCGTGAACCGGCTTGGGCTGCATGCGCGACCGGCTGCGATGTTTGTGCGTATTGCCAGCCGGCATCGCGCGGAAATTTGGGTGTCGAAGGAAGGCGAAGAAGTAAACGGCAAAAGCATCATGGGTCTTATGATGCTTGCAGCCGGGCAGGGCTCGAAGTTGCGGATCCGCTGCGACGGACCAGACGCCGACAAGGCGATGGAGGAACTGGAAGAACTTATCAAAGCGGGATTCAACGAAGAGTGATTCACCCGGTACGTGTCACACAACTGACACCGCGAAAGACTTTCGTGAGTTTGACATTGGCCTTACTCTCGGAAGCGCATGAGCGATAACGCCGAAATCCGGTTTGAAGGAATTGGTGTTTCACCCGGAATTGCCTTCGGCAGGATTCATGTCGTCCGCGAAGACATGGATGAAGTGGCGCGTTACCAGATTGCGCCTTCACAGGTCGGGGACGAAATCGGGCGCTTCGAGGCCGGACTCATCCAGACGCGGATGCAGATTCTTGAGATGCAGCAGCGGATTGCCGAATCAATCGGCGCGAAAGACGCGGCGATTTTCGATGCGCACCTGCTGGTGGTCGAGGACCGCACGCTGATCGACGAAGTTCTCAGAAAACTAAAAACCGATCTTTGCAATGTGGAGTGGGCGTTCCAGGAAGTCGCGACGCGCTATGCCGAGACGTTAAGCAAAATCGATGATCCTTATCTCCGCGAACGCGCACTCGACATTCAGGATGTTACTAAGCGGGTAATTCGCAATTTGCAGGGAAAAGCTCCCAAGGCATTTCTTTCCCTAAGCCAGCCTCACATTCTCGTTGCGCATAATCTCACTCCTTCGGACACGGCAACCATGAGCCGCGATCACGTGCTCGGGATCGCGACCGACCTCGGCAGTCGCACTTCGCACGCTGCGATCCTGGCGCGTTCTCTGAATATTCCAGCGGTACTAGGTCTGCACGATATCACTGCGAAGATCGAAACGGGGCAGCATGTTCTTGTCGATGGGAGCGACGGCTGGTTGATCGTCAACCCAACAGCGGAAACGCTGGAGCACTATAAGCAAATTGAATCACGAAGGGCTAAAGTCGCGGCTCAACTCAAGCAACTGCGCGAGACCACCTCCATCACACGCGATGGGCGTCACATTGTTCTCTCGGCCAATATTGAGCTTCCGACAGACGTCGATGCCGTTGCTGCTAATGGCGCGGAGGGAATCGGACTTTATCGCACCGAGTTTCTCTATTTGAACCGCGAAACCTTGCCAAGCGAGGACGAACAATACGAAATCTATCGAAATGTTGCCGAGCGCGTCCGTCCGAATCCACTAATCATTCGAACATTTGATCTGGGCGGCGACAAACTGGCTGGGGCTGCGGTGAACATAGGCGACGAGTTGAACCCATTCCTTGGTTGGCGCGCCATTCGGTTTTGTCTTGAGAATCAGGACATTTTCAAAACGCAGCTGCGAGCCATTCTCCGCGCCAGTACAATAGGCAATGTGAAACTTATGTTTCCCATGATATCTGGCTTGGATGAATTGCGCCGCGCCATGACTATTCTCAATGATTGTAAACAGCAGTTGCGCAGTTCAAAAATCGAGATGGCTGACAAAGTCGAAGTTGGCGCCATGGTCGAGATCCCAAGCGCTGCCATTTGTGCAAACGCGCTTGCAGGCGAGGTCGCCTTTTTGAGTATCGGTACCAACGACCTCATTCAGTATGCGCTGGCAGTAGATAGGGTGAATGAAAAGGTCGCGTATCTGTATGAGCCAACGCATCCGGCAATACTACGTTTACTCAAAATGGTTGCCGACGCAGCACACGCGAACCGCATCTGGGTGGGCGTTTGCGGAGAAATGGCGGGTGATGCTGCGCTAGTGCCACTTTTGTTAGGCCTCGGAGTGGATGAACTTAGCGCATCGGCCACCCTGGTCCCGCGAGTCAAGCGCGCCGTGCAAAGCCTGACCATTCCTGAATGCCGCGAGCTGGTCGAAGAGACATTGAAGCTCAACACTGCTTCGGAAATTCTAGAGCGTTGCCTGCAGTTAGCAGACAGTCGCTACGGCGATCTGCTCGGCTGATACTGTAGCGGCGCTCTGTAAGCGTCGGGCCGCCGCCTGAATAGATTTCGGCGGTCATAGACCGCCGCTACAACTCACTCTTCCGCTTCGGGATCAGCCCTCAGTCCCTCTTCCTCCATTTTGCGCAGGACGTCGCTCATATCGTCCACTTCGTCCCATACATCCTGGCTCACGTAAATCGGCGCCTTCTGCTGAGTAGCCATTGCGATGCAATCGCTCGGGCGTCCATCTAACTCGATGATCTTTCTTTGTTGCAACTCATTTTCGACCTGAATAATAACACGCGCGTAATATGTGGCGTTTTTCAGGTCATTAATGATCACACGTTCGACTTTTGCGCCGAGCGCCGCGAGTAAATGCGCCATCAAATCATGAGTAAGGGGACGCTCTTTGGTGATATGACGCATGAACATGGTGATGGCGCTGCCGACAGTTTGATCGACGTAGATGATGAATACCTTTTCATTATTGCCGAGGAAAACCGCGCATCCACCGCTCGTCGGTAGAACCGCCCGCACCTGCACCTCGATCACCGTTTTGTTCATCGCGGAAACAGTACGTGTGGGAAAAGGAAACACAAGCGGGGCACGGGGCGCTGTTGATCCATCATATCTGTTATACGTGTCAGACGAAGATTTTCGCGTAACGGGCTTGAATGTTCTGCACGCTGATTAATTGTGCGCATTGCGGTTGATACCGCGCTGCACAACACCAATGAAAGCCGAATGGGATATCGAATCCGCCATCGCTACATACAACGTTGAGGGATGGGGTGAGGGCTATTTTACTGTCAATAGCTCGGGCAACGTAGAAGCGTGGCCATTGAAGAGTGGCGGCGGTTCCATCGATATGCTGGAAGTCGTTAACGAAGCGCGGGCCAGAAACCTTAGTTTTCCATTGTTGATTCGGTTCCAGGATTTGCTCCGGCACCGGGTCGAATCAATCAATCGGGCATTTCAAAGCGCGATCTCTGAGTTCGGCTATCAGAATTACTATCGAGGCGTTTTTCCAATCAAGGTCAACCAATTGCGCGAAGTCGT
>DATFXZ010000736.1:0-3088 GCA_035315305.1 Terriglobia bacterium
CTGGTGCTTTCCTCGGATCCAGCTCACGTCGTCGGCGGCTTGTCCTTCAACCGAATTGTAGTACCCGGGCTGGACGTTTACCCCGGTGACGGTGAATCCATTCGGATTGATCCCATTCGCGAGTCCCGAGCCAACGCCTAAGTTCATATGGCCGGCAAACGGCACCCAGACATTTTTCACCCCGAGATCGTTCAGATCGATGACGTCCGGGTGAATACGTGGATTCGTCGTTCGGACCCCCGTGAGGTGAACCGCGTTCACAATACCGGTACCTATTAGATAAGTGTCACCGAAGACCAAAGTATGCGCCCGCTGATTGATTTGGCCTGTTGAGCTCGTCAGAATGTTTTTGCCGTCGTAGTCCCACGGTTGGTCTTTCCGAGCTCCCATGTAGCGAAACAACATCGAGTGTTTTTCGCTCTTCTGGAAATCCACCCGAGCTACCGTCAGATATTCACTCGGATTGCTCACGCCTCCGAATGTCGTCAGGCCGCAAGGATCGCTGGATCGAGGAAATCGCGGATCATTGACGAGTGCGAGAGACTGGGGCGAAAACAGTTTGGGATCGACCGTATTCCGGGCAAACCCATTCGTACCAAACGGCCCTCTCAACGTAATGTCCTTACCGCTCTGGCAACCGGCAGAAGCGAACTCAGTGAAGTCACCGGCGAGCATCTTCGCAGTAGGAACGAACGACCGGTTGACCGTCGGCGTGGAACGCTGGATGGTCGCCTGTTCTCCGACGAAGAAGAACACTTTGTTCTTCACGATCGGTCCGCCGAAAGTGCCGCCGAACTGATTGCGCTTCAGGCCGTCCTTGCTCGTGGCGTAAAAATTTTGCGCATTCAGTGCGCCGTTCCGCAGGAACTCAAAAACATCCCCATGGAAGGCATTCGTTCCCGATTTCGTTACGGCGTTGATTGTGCCCGCGGCATGATGACCGTATTGAGCGGCCAATCCATTCATTTCAACTTTGAACTCTTGGAGTGCGTCGGGGAAAGGCAGCGGCAAATTCAAATTGTTTTCCGGATCGCCGTGCGTCCCTCCGTCCAGCATGTAGTTCAAACCTCCGTTCATGCCGCCGCCCACCTGAATCACGACGGTCGCATAGTTTCGGACGCCTGAATTGAGCGAGCCGTCCGTCGTCGGAACCGCGGCCCCGGCCAGGAAGATCAGCTCTGTTGGATTGCGGCCGTTCAGTGGCAGCTCCAAAACGCGCTGGTTGTCGATGACATTTCCGACTCCGGAACTGCGGGATTCCACGAGAGCCGCGTCAGCCTGGACTTCCACCTGGTCCGTGAGTTGTCCGACCTCAAGGACGGCATTCACGATCGGATTCGTTCCAACCTGCAAAACGATTCCCGTTTGGACGTAGGTCTTAAAACCCGGAAGAGCAGCCTCGATCGTGTACGGCCCGATCGACAGGTTTTGTAGTATGTACGAGCCGGTCTCATCGCTAACGGCGGTCCGTTTAGCACCCGTCGCCGTTTGCGTGGCGGTCACTTCAGCACCTGGAAGAACAGCTCCGGTTTGATCTTTTACGGAACCGCTGATCTGGGCCGTCGCCTGCGCCCAGGTCATCGTTGCGGCGAACGACAAGAAGACGACTGTAACAAGCACACTCACACTGACGCAGATGGATTTTCGCATCATTAAGATCTCCCTCTTCGAGCAGGCTGGACTGAGTTCCGTTCTCTAATTTTTTTTCGATTTTAGGGGGCGGGAGCACAATACCAGCAGACTACTGCGAGCGTCAAACAATATGCTCTGTGAAATCAGCAGTTGACGGCCTACTATACGTGCATGGAAGTACGACTTTTCTATAACTCGATTCGTCCCGGTGTCGGCATGAAACCGCATCGCGAAGCTTTGCGGCCACTCTTACCTCAGCACGCACGCCACTGCCCTGTGCTGGAGGCCGGCAGCGCTCTTGGATTTATGGTTTATCCTCCGCTGACGGATAAAGAATCGTTTCACATCGAATTTCAGGGAGAGGGACGTTACCAATTTATTTATTCCTTGAAGAAACCAACAGGGGACTTCGAGCCGATGCTCTCGGTTACGATCGTGCTTCCCGTGGGCAGCATTGGCATGATCAAAGAAGATGTTTCGATATTGAGTCGTAAGACCGCGATGACACGCAATGATGCCCTGCGCCTGATGCGCGCGTTTATTGTTCCCGAAGACCTCGCCACACCTCCAGGAGCGATTTCACTGCGTGGCGCTACGAATTTTCGGACACCACAAGGTTGGGACACCGTTTACACGCCAATCTTCAACATGATCGACCGGCCCGTCGCTCCGATGTTGATCGTTCGCGTCGAAACCGATTGGTACGCCCACGAAACCGAGTTCCGGTATGTGCTTCAGCCTGGTGAAGGGATCTCCGCGGCCCACAATATGCCGATCGGACAAGTTTTCTTTGTGCCACGGGAAGACATTACGATGCGCGACTGCACCAATGAGGAACTAGAAGAGATCAGTCGGTCAAAAGTAGAATTTGCTAGGGAGAAAGACAATCAGAAGATAATGACGCCCCACGGGCTTACTTACAGTCCGCATTACCTGCGTCAGAGCCGTTCGCAGAAATCCTAAGGGTTAACTGCGGTCACTGATTCGCGTTTGTACCCTTTACCCTTCCGAGCCATTCGACAAGGCGTTCGAGATCTTCATTCGTGATGTTGGCGCCCCGCGTTTTCATTTGTACCGCGATGACGCGCCACTCATCCACGCTATGTCGTGAGTTCAGCACGCGCTCTAACGCGTGACAGGAAACGCACGATCGATTGAGAACGAGAATCGCCTCGGGATCCGAAAAAAATTCGGTGATCTCAGGAGGAACATACGTTCTGGGGAATGGAGTCGACGTCGGACCGAACTTGCTTACCAGCCAATCGAGAAGGATAGTCTGATCTTTCTCCGCGAGAACCGGTGTCCCTTCAGCTAACGGCGACTTGTGCTTGGTTTCGAGCAGCGATTGCCATCCATTTTTGTCCAGAGCGAAGAACGCATAGTCATCGATCCCATGGCACTGGACACAGTTCTTACGTATGACCTCCCACACTGGACCGTCAGGCCTATCCACTTT
>DATFXZ010000737.1:0-7832 GCA_035315305.1 Terriglobia bacterium
TTGAGCCGAAGTCTATGTTTATTCGAGAGCGACAGCATGTGATACACGACGTCGTATCGCGCTGCCCGTTCGGAGAGGTAATCGACTGCCGTGACGTCAAGCAGCATTTTGAAATCGAACTCGGGATCGTTTTTCAGCGAACGCAGGATCTGCTTTGCGCTCTCCAGCGGCACCGTGATTGAAAGGTCACCACGAAACTCGCGCATGCTGATGACGTCATTTGGAAACTTTTGCTTGAACGCTTGAGCGATGGGTCCCTGGATATCCTGGTTTTCATCCAAGAATCTAACAAGCGAGCGAGGCGGACCTGCCAGGTTATGTACAGTTGCGTCGATTTCAGGCGTCTTGAGGTGCGTCTGACGGGGGTGACGTTCGTACGAGAGCCGGCTGTCGCTTTGGACCTGCTGCTGAAGCTTGATGACGGCATCGAGAACGGCCTCGGGAGTCGGCGGGCAGCCGGGAATGTAAACATCAACCGGGATGATCTCGTCGATACCTTGCATCACGTGATATGCGCGATAAAAGCCGCCGCAGGTCGCACACGCCCCCATCGAAATAACCCACTTCGGCTCAGCCATCTGATCGTAAATCTGTTTCAGGACTGGCCCCATCTTGTCGTTGATCGTGCCGAGAACCATGAGAACATCTGATTGCTTCGGGGAAAACCGTACAACTTCCGATCCAAATCGCGCGATGTCATAGTGGGATGACACTGTCGCCATGAATTCTATTGCGCAGCATGCCGTACCGAAGGGATAAGGCCAAAGTGAGCTCTTTCGCGCCCAGTTGACCAACGAAGCGTACGTTGTGGTGAAGAAACTTTCGTGTTCTCTCTTAGTCTCGACTTCAGCGACACTCATAAACTTTGATTGTAACGCATGAAATATGTCTTGAAGGCCGGAACCAAAGTGGGATTGTCGCGACGACGTTTTGGGAATAGGATGTTTCGGACCGAAATAGATCAGATCCAATTTTGTCCTGAGTTTTAACTCTCGCGCTGGTTGGTTCGATTTCCGGCCGTTCCAAGAGGCGGTGGCTGCTTTGCGAAGACCATCAATCCGGGTTCTTGTAGTGGATGATTTTGCGCCCTGGCGTCAGATCACGCATACATTGCTCCAGAACAAGCCCGAATTAAAGGTCGTCGGCGAAGCATCGGATGGATTGGAAGCGGTCCAGAAAGCTAGAGAACTCAAACCGGACTTGATTCTTCTCGACATAGGACTGCCAAAGCTTAGTGGAATCGCAGCCGCTCGACAAATCCGCGATCTTTCCCCAAAGTCGATCATCTT
This sequence comes from Terriglobia bacterium, assembly GCA_035315305.1. GTDB lineage: Bacteria > Acidobacteriota > Terriglobia > 20CM-2-55-15 > 20CM-2-55-15 > 20CM-2-55-15. The sequence goes on from DATFXZ010000737.1 coordinate 1,290, forward strand.
GTTTGTCAGTGAAAACTATTCTGCCGATATCGCAAGGGAGGCTTTACGAACGGGGGGACGTGGTTACGTCATCAAGTCCGATGCGGGAGGCGAACTGTTGACAGCTGTGGAAGCCGTTATGCATGGAAAGCAATTTGTCAGCCCCAGAATGGTCGGTCAACTATCTGCGGGTGTAACGAATGTACGGACCCTCGACGGGCTCCGCATCAAAGAAATTCTGGAATCATTTGCACCACGGCTTCCGCGAAATCACAAGACAACTCGCTGTCACGAGGTGCAGTTCTATTCCGAAGAGGCGGTTCTTCTGGAGCGCCTCAGTCGTTTTGTTGGAACTGTTTTAGACGGCGGTGGTGTGGTTGTTGGTTTTGTAACCGAGCAGCATCGAGAAACTGTTGTTCAAGGATTGCAGGCCAAGGGACTGAACGTTCGCGCTGCGATACAACAGGGGACGTACAGATTGTTGGATGTTACGGACGCGCTTTCGGAATTCATGGTCAATGATTTGGTCGACCCTGTTCATTATTTGGAGGGTATGGCGGATCTCGTCGAGTCCGGCCTGAGAGCAGCCACGTCGAATCATCCTCGCGTGGCGGTGTATGGGGAACTGGCAGTTCCTTTGTTGGCCCAAGGCAATGCGGATGCGGTGCTTCAGATCGAACAGCTGTCTGATCAATTCGCCAATGAATATGAGCTGGACATTTTGTGCACTTATCCAGTGAAACGCTCTCGCAGGAAAGAACCCAGTGCCGTCCGGCAGAGAATCTGCGCCGAGCACTCGACTGTGTTTTCTCAATAAAGATTTACCCGACTGCACCGAGGGCGCGGGCCGAAGTCCCTTCCGAATTGAGAGGTACAAATGCGTGGATTGTGGTACCACGCATAGGTTGCGATTCAATTGAAAACTGCCCATCGACGAGCTTCAATCGCTCTCGCATGCTGGTAAGCCCCAAACCGTGACCTTTCATTGCAGCTTCAGGATTGAAGCCAATACCTGAATCGCGTACGGTGAGATGAACTGCGTCCGATGCGCCGCGCAGTTCGACTCCGAAGTGAGACACGCTGCTGTGCTTAACCGCATTATGCAGGGCTTCCTGCAAAACCCGGAAGAGGCAAAGTGAAATGTCCTGAGGGATAGTCTCCGGCACGTCCATCCAGACAAAGTCGATCGATACGTTTTGCTGTTCGGACAATTCCATGCAGAACCCTCGGATGGCATTAACTAGCCCCAGATGCCGCAGCTGAGAAGAATGCAACTGATGTGACAGGGCGTGCACACTAGCCGATATATCGAGGATCTGCTTACGCAGTTCATCCACGCGATTACTGATTTCATTCTTCGCATCCGGCGCAACATATCTCATCCCTTCGAGTGTTACAGACAAGAGTGCGAGCCGCTGGCCGATATCATCGTGCAGGTCTCTAGCGATCCGCGCCCGTTCGGTCTCTTGCGCCTCAATCAATTTTCGGCTCAGACCAGAGAGCGCTTCTTCCGCAAGCTTCTGCTCGCTGATGTCCGCGATCATGCCTATCATGCGGACCATCGCGCCGTTCCTATCGAAGAAAGCATGCGCATTTTTTTCCAGCCAGACTACAGAACCGTCTGGGCGTAAGACGCGGTATTTAATTCGGCACTTGGGGTTTTCGGGAGTACATCCCTCGGTAGCAGCGATGACTTTTGCTTGGTCGTCCGGGTGAACGGTCGTCAACATTTGCCGGCATGTAGTGACTGTCGGCTCACTCGCCAACCCGAGGATGTGCGCAAAATCCGCGGATCGCCTGATCACATCAGATGCTCGATCCCACTCATATGCATACATTCGTCCGGCTTGCGCGGCCAGACGCAACCGCTCCTCACTCTCCCGCAGCGCTTCTTCGGCCCCTTTCCGTTCCGTGATGTCTACTGATATCCCAAGCATGCGCTCGGGCTTTCCATCTGGAAAGTAATAGAACTTTCCTTGGGCCGCTACCCAGCGCAGCGTACCGTCCGGGCGAACGACGCGGAACTCCGCGGTGTACGCCTTTTGGTTTTGCATTGCATCCTTCACTGCCTGCCAGACTCGCTCTCGGTCTTCGGGGTGCACACGGCGACGGAAGTCTTCGACATGTCCGACATGAGTACTGGACGAGAGGCCAAACATGGTTTGCAGGTCGCCGAACCAAGAATCCCGACCGCTCTCGACATCCCAGTCCCACACCACTGATGTGGCGGACTTCATCGCCAGATTCAGCCGGTCATTCGCCAAAGCCAGTTCTATCTCCGCCAGTTTGCGCGCTGTGATATCCGCAACCATTCCGCTAATTCGCAAGGTCTTGCCTAGCTTATCGAAAAGCGCACGGCTGCTGGTCTCAACCCAGATCACGCCCCGCTCGGGATGGACGACGCGATGGCTAATCTGAACGCTTGGGTTTTCGGGGGTGAGACCGGTAAGCGCGGCGCTCAGTCTTTCTCTATCGTCAGGGTGGACTTTGCAGAGGAGCTGTTTGCCAACATTGTGCGTTCCTTCATCCACTCCGAGAACTTGCACGCATTCGCCGGAGAGCATGGCCACACCCGAAACAGCATCCCACTCGTACGCAAACATCCTGCCCGCTTGGGCGGCGAGGCGAAAGCGCTCTTCGCTTTTTCGCAGTGCCTGCAGAGCCTCGAATCCGATGCTGGCTGCATCCCGAGGGGGCTGTCTACGAGATAGAGGACTACTCATGAGACCACCTTATACGCGCCCATATTCGCAGGAGTCAAATGACAAGATTCGGCTGCAGCCAGCGTTGCATTTCCGCAACTGTCAGGCCTTTCCGCGACGCGTAGTCTTCCAGTTGATCGGCGCCTATCCTGCCCACACTGAAGTACTGTGCATCGGGATGTGAAAAATACAGCCCGCAAACGGAACTGGCGGGTATCATTGCATAATTTTCGGTGAGTTGGATGCCTGAATTGACTTCCGCATCGAGCAAGTTGAACAACGTTCGTTTTTCGGTGTGATCAGGGATTGCGGGATATCCAGGCGCAGGACGAATTCCGCGATACCGTTCTTTTATCAAATCCTCAGTCGACAAACTCTCGTCGCGGCCATAATCCCACTCCTCCCGTACTCGTTTATGAAGACACTCCGCAAACGCCTCAGCAAGTCGATCTGCCAGCGCTTTGGCCATGATCGAGTTGTAATCGTCGTGCTCCTTCTCAAAGCGTGAGCAGAGTTCCGCTAGTCCGTACCCGGTGGTCACGGCAAACGCGCCGAGGTAGTCCGGAATCCCCGATGACTTCGGAGCGATGAAGTCCGCCAAGGCGAGGTTGAAATCACCTTCAATCTTCCGGATCTGCTGACGTAATGTATGAAACGCGGCCACAATACGCGTGCGCGATTCCTCGGAAAACACCTGGATGTCATCGCCGGCACTATTTGCCGGCCAAAAGCCGTAAACGCCGCGAGCTCGAAGCGAACGTTCTTCAACGATACGTTCCAATAGCCGCCAGGCATCCTCGAACAATTCTTTCGCCCGACTTCCGACGGATACGTCGTCGAAGATGCGCGGATAGGTGCCTTTCAATTGCCAGGCATGGAACAACGGCGACCAATCAATGAAGGGCACAAGGGCTGTCAACGGAAAGTCATCTAGCACTCGAATACCCAGGAACGAGGGCATAGCAGGCCGGCCATTCGTCGACCAGTGAAGGTCCGGGCGGCGCCCTCGCGCTTCCTCGAGGGTCAGCAAAGCTACTTCGGTCCGGCGTCCGAAATACTTTTCGCGGGCTTTGTCTTGTTCACGCTTGTTCTTTTCGGCGAACGACAATCGCGTTGCAGGATTGATCAGATTATTTAAGACACCAACCGCTCGCGACGCGTCGTGCACATGTACAACGGGCTGCTCATACGCCGGCGCGATTTTGATGGCTGTGTGAATCGCGCTGGTTGTTGCGCCGCCGATCAATAGCGGCAACTTGGAACCTTCGCGCTGCATCTCTTCCGCGACATGAACCATCTCATCCAGCGATGGGGTAATCAGGCCGCTGAGACCCACGATATCCACGTCACGTTCGTGGGCGGTTTGGAGAATCTTCTCCATCGGAACCATCACGCCAAGGTCGATCACCTCGTAGTTATTGCAGGCGAGCACGACGCCCACGATATTCTTCCCGATGTCGTGCACATCGCCTTTGACGGTCGCCAACAGGACTCTGCCTTGCGTCCTGGCGCCTGCCGCTCCCTTGTCCTGCTCCATATAAGGAATTAATTGGGCGACGGCTTTCTTCATGACGCGTGCGCTCTTGACGACTTGAGGCAGGAACATCTTGCCGGATCCGAACAGGTCGCCGACCGCATTCATGCCATCCATCAGAGGACCCTCGATCACCGCCAGCGGCCTTGGGTACTTCTGGCGAGCTTCTTCGACATCTTGCTCAATGTAGTCGACGATGCCTTGGATAAGTGCGTATCTCAACCGGTCCTCGACGGGGCCGTCGCGCCAGGCATTCTCCTTCGCTTCTGCTTTCGGCTTCTTTTGCACTGAATCCGCAAATGCCAGCAAGCGTTCCGTCGCGTCGGGCCGGCGGTTCAGAATTACGTCTTCGACCAGCTCCAGAAGGTCTTTCGGGATGTCCTCATACACAGCAAGTTGGCCGGCGTTGACAATTCCCATGTCGAGTCCAGCGCGGATCGCGTGATAGAGAAATGCGGAATGCATCGCGTCGCGTACGACGTTATTGCCTCGGAAGGAAAACGAAATGTTGCTGATCCCACCACTCACTTTCGCCAGGGGCAAAGTTGCCTTGATGCGTCGCGTGGCTTCGATGAAAGCAACTGCATAGCTGTTGTGCTCTTCGATACCCGTCGCAACGGTCAAGACGTTGGGATCGAAAATGATGTCCTGTGGAGGGAAACCGACTTCTTCCGTCAGAATGCGATAGGCTCGCGCACAGATTTCAACCTTTCGTTCGGTGCCGTCGGCTTGTCCCCTCTCATCAAACGCCATGACGACGGCCGCAGCGCCATATCTTCTAATCATCCGAGCGCGGCCTTTAAAAACCTCCTCGCCCTCCTTCAAGCTGATGGAATTCGCGATGCCTTTCCCTTGGATGCATTTCAGGCCAGACTCGATGACCGACCATTTAGAGCTGTCGATCATGATCGGAACTCGCGCAATGTCCGGCTCGGCTGCGATCAGGTTGAGAAAGCGAGTGCTCGCCGCCTGAGCATCCAGCAGACCTTCATCCATACACACATCGATGATTTGTGCGCCACCGTCGACTTGTTCTCGCGCAACACTTAGTGCTTCTTCGTACTGGCCTGCCAAGATAAATTTCGCAAATTTCGGTGAGCCGGTAACATTCGTGCGTTCGCCGATGTTGACAAAGCTGAGATCCGGACGAAATGTCAGCGCTTCCAACCCGCTGAGGCGCAGGTACGGCTCAGGTTTCGGCGGAATTCGCGGTTTCAGGCCGCGCACTGCGTGTGCTATGGCGCGGATATGTTCAGGTGTTGTTCCGCAACATCCCCCGACGATATTTACCCATCCATTGGCGGCAAAATCACGAAGAATGGACGACGTCTCAGCGGCCGTCTCGTCGTAGCCGCCGAAAGCATTGGGTAGTCCGGCATTCGGGTGACAGCTCGTGTAGATCGGCGCGATGCGGGACAATTCCTGAACGTAAGGCCGCATCTGCTTCCCGCCCAGTGCGCAGTTGATGCCGACGGATAGAAGGGTGGCGTGAGATATCGAGTTCCAAAAAGCTTCGATCGTCTGGCCGGAAAGTGTCCTTCCACTGTTATCCGTGATGGTTACGGACACCATGACCGGAACGCGCACGCCCGTGTCTTCGAAATATTTCTCGAAAGCAAACAGCGCGGCCTTGGCATTGATGGTATCGAAAATCGTTTCGAGAAGAAGCAAGTCGACTCGACCATCCATCAAGCCGCGGGTTTGTTCATAATAGGCGGCGACGAGATCGTCAAACGTCGTTGAGCGGAACGCAGCGTTGTTTACGTCCGGGGAGATCGACGCCGTCCGATTGGTCGGCCCAACGCATCCCGCTACGAACCTGGGCCAGCTTGGATTTGTGGCGGTGGCCGCCTCGGCTGCGCTCCTCGCCACCCTCGCTCCCGCGAGGTTGAGGTCGTAAACGAGCGATTCCATCTTGTAGTCGCCCATCGAGATGCCGTTTGAATTGAAGGTGTTTGTTTCAATTATCTCGGCGCCGGCTTCCAGATATCGTTTGTGGATTGTCGAGATGATTTCCGGTTGGGTGATGTTCAGGAGGTCGTTGTTGCCCTTGAGATCCGCCGGATGGTCTTTGAAATGGCCTCGGTACCTAGCTTCGTCCAGCTTCAGCGCCTGGATCATAGTACCCATCGGGCCGTCGAGAATCACGATGCGGGTTCGCAAGAGCTGCTCGATGGTCATGGTTAATTAGTATAAGTGGGCGCCAAATCTCTTTGTGTCTTTGTGCCTTTGTGGTTTCATCAGAAACCTGCCCAAAGCCCGCTATTTGTTTAATGAACCACAAAGACACAAAGACACAAAGGGATCCGATCTCCGACCGTGTGAACG
>DATFXZ010000738.1:0-3520 GCA_035315305.1 Terriglobia bacterium
CAATCCCGAGGAGCAGAGTGACAACTCCATCGATCAGGATCCAAACGACGTAACGATATTCGCGGAGCACGAAAAAGAGAACGATCTCGATGATACCCTCGGCAACGAGAACGATCCCAATTACCAAACCGAGAAGAACCACCCCAAGCAGCGGATTCACCAGTAGATTGATTGCCGCCAGGGCGTACAACCCGGCTATGAATGCGTGCCAACCGAGAGTGCCGCTCGCAAAATGAATTCCAAAAATAATATGTGCAACGGCCGCGAAGATAAATAGCCATCCTAACAAGCCTGCGACTCCGATTGAAAATATCAGAGGTAGCACGATCGCGAGGATCCCGCAGACAAAGACCACTACGGCCGAAGCAATCAACCAACGAGTTGCTCGGCCCACATCAATGTCGCTCTCAGGTTGCAATGAACTCGTCACAGCTGATGAATTCTGTCTTCAAGAATGCCAATGCAACAGCGTTTTGATGTTGGCGATTGCTGTTGGAGGTGATTTGCCATCTTCGAGCCCCACTCGAACACGCTAAAGGAATTTTGACCGTATCTCGAACGGGGGATTGTGAGTGACCTCCGGAGTGGCAGTAAAAAATCTCACCGACGCGAAATAGCAGTGCTTTGTCACGAGCGCGAATGTTGGATGTGAAGACGAATCAGTATGAAGGTGACTCTGAGCCCTTCGGCGTGACATATTCAGCAGACGATCCGCTCGGTCAGACTGGTCAGGGATCGCAGCATGGTCGTGCACAGCACAATCGCATTTTCAGAGTTGGCAATTCATCAAGTAGCGATGTAGCAGCGGGCATTGCCAGCCGTCTACCATTCCCGCGGCGCACGCTCATCGTCTGTTTCACAATTTGGCTGATCGCCACGCAGGCCATGATTTTTGATCAGCTTAAATTTGACGAACGCGTTCATTTACTCGAGCGCGAGACTCGGTCGCTTGGCGGACCGCAGGCGATAATCCAGAATGAACGGCAAACTAACCGGTCAACTAGTCCAAAGGTGCAGAGATTATGAATTCCACAAGCGCCGAACGAGTGAATCTGCGCATCCAGGGACTGCTGGCGGAAAGCTCCGTCTGGAATTGGCGTCTTCCGTTTCAGAACTACTCACTCACCTCAACGCATGGGAGCAATGACAATGATCGCAGTATTAATATTTTGCGGCCTTCTCATTTGCCTGTTTCAGCTTGATTTGGACGATGCCGGGAGTCAGGGCTGATTCCGCCACCGATGGCGTGTTTTGACCTGACTGTTGTGCGTCGCTGTGAAGGGGCGCACTTCGCTTCGCAGGCCATGCGGGACTCGTGCCGTGTTCCTCGTCGAGGTCGCGGATTTACGCGATGACAACGGCCCGGCCAACTGGAGCGATTCATACCGGGAATTTCGACGAAGGTGTTGAATAAGCGCCTGCGAAAGCTGCTCGATTATCAGCTCATCAGCCGAAGCGAGTTTAGCGATCGAATTTTCCGCGTGGAATACGAATTAACCGCGACCGGCAAAAAACTTGAACAGATCAGCGTATGAAAACAAAAGCTGTCTTCTTTCATGCTGGTTGCCCGGTTTGCCTTAATGCCGAACAAAGCGTAGCCCGGGTTCTGGGCCGTAATCGGTTCGAGTTGGAAATCGTTCATCTCCGCGACGACAAATCACGGCTTGCCGAAGCCGAAGGCGCCGGAGTCAAATCCGTTCCCGCCCTCGCGTTTGATGGGCACGTACTCCACATCAATCACGGCGCTGATCTTAGCGCGTTGATGGGTTAACGGACGGCACGGCAACGAAATCCTCATCGTCCTTCGTCCCTCGTTCTCGTCCTCGAATCGCCTGTACGAACGAGGACGGACGAGTTCGAGGAGGCGGGCTTGTTAGGCTGCGCGATCTGATTTCACGGGTAACGCCGGTTGTGGATGGCATGACGCGAGCGCCGCTCGCACCATCGGCTTGATCTTTGTCCCGAGTATCTCGATTGAGCGCATCACCTTCGCGTGTGGCAAGGCAGCGACACTCATCTGGAAAGTCAGTCGAGAAATGCCGCCCAACCATTCGTTAACATGCAGAATCTTTTCGACGACCGTTTCAGGATCGCCTACCAAAAGCGCACCGGTAGGTCCAAGCTGACTGTTGAAATGGGCTCGAGTCATCGGTGGCCAGCCTCTTTCTTTTCCGATCGCAGTAAAGCTATCGGCATAACCCGGGAAAAAATCGTCGGCCGCTGTAGCAAAGTTTTCGGCCACATAGCCCAGGGAATGGACGCCGACCTTCAGCTGTTCCAGGGAATGGCCGGCGCGCACACCGGCCTCACGGTAAAGATCGATCAAAGGTCGAAACCGTCGGTGTTCGCCGCCGATGATCGCGACCATCAAGGGAAGTCCGAGCGCGCCCGCACGAGCAAACGAGGCCGGTGTTCCACCGACACCGAGCCAGACTGGCAGTGGGTCCTGCACTGGACGCGGGAATACTCCTTCGCCATTCAGGGAGGCGCGATGTTTACCCGACCAATGAACATGGGTGTGTTTCCGAATCTGCAGAAGTAGATCAAGGTTTTCCGCAAAGAGTGAGTCGTAGTCTTTTGGATCCAACCCGAAGAGTGGAAAGGCTTCAATGAACGAGCCGCGTCCGACGACCATTTCCGCTCTGCCGTTAGAGAGCAGATCGAGGGTCGCAAATTCCTGAAATATCCGTACCGGATCAGCCGCGCTGAGAACCGTCACTGCACTCGTTAGGCGGATGTGCCCTGTCCGACTTGCTGCTGCGGCCAGAATCATGGTCGGTGCCGAATCCAAGAATTCTAGCCGGTGATGTTCGCCGATGCCAAAGACGTCGAGACCGACTTCATCGGCCAGGGTAATCGCTTCGAGCAATTCGCGGAGATGCCATTCGGGTTCAATAGCCTGGCCCGTTTTCCGATCGATCGTGGCCGCAACAAAACTGTCTATACCGATTTCCATATTTATCCTTTTGTGTGCTATAATAACTGTATATTCGCTCCAATTATATTGATATCAATGTACATTAACTTAAATTAAGTCAAGCCAAAATGCTCCGCAGAAAAGTCACTCCGAAGCAACATCATGCCGGCGTTCACGTCTGGCTGATTCTGATGAAGGCGTTCCAGGCGCTTATGCCTCACGCCCAGGAAAGCATCGCACAAACCGGGCTCGGCGACTCCGATTTCCGCGTCTTGGAAGCACTGCTGCACAAGGGTCCCCTGCCAGTCAACACGATCGGGCCAAAAGTCTGGCTTACTCCGGGGTCCATCAGTATTGCCGTCGATCGCCTGGTTCGAAAGGGACTCGTCGTGCGCAAAGAACAACCCGCCGATCGACGGATCCGCCGGGTTGAGCTCACACGGAAGGGTCGGGCTTTGATCGCTGCTACCTTTCGCAAACATGCCACAGCGATGGAGAACGTGATCAGCGTCCTCTCAACGAAAGAGCGAGTAACATTGCTGCGCCTCTTAAAAAAGTTAGGCAGGCACGCCGAAAGATGCGATCCGGAGAGAAAACGCAGTA
>DATFXZ010000739.1:0-6843 GCA_035315305.1 Terriglobia bacterium
CAAAACTGTGGATGACTGTTGGCCGAATGCTGCGCACGCAAGTGCACCGACAATAAGAACGACCGGCAGGAGTGGCTTATTCATGCGCGAAATTCTATCACTGGGAGTTTTTGACGTCGCAATATCCAAAACTTGGCAGCGCATGGTAAGCGGACCTTCCGTAAATTGTCGAGCCCCATCAGAAGTCTTCGACGTCACTGTGATTTCGCAGGCGTCCGTTGCCAAATACCTGGTCCGCCATCCCAAGCCGCCATCCCAAACGTGGAGAACGTTCCTCGCCAATCATATGTCCCAACTCGCTTCGATCGACTTCTTCACGGTACATACGATCTGGTTCGAAATTCTGTGTCCCTAGAGCCTAAACAATTATTAATACCGATTTAATTCGTCGCCATCGTGTATTGCGTTACCTTCTCTCCGTGGAATGAGCCTTGGAGTGCGCGCATAGGGACTTTGGGGAATTGCAAGGCAACAGGCGATTCGCAAACACTAGATGATCCTGTGGAATCCGCATCGTGAAAGTATTAACTAGCCTACTGACAGTGCTCTGGTTTTCATCTGTTGTCATTGCCCAAACTGGCACGTTGCGTGGCGTGGTAACGGATGAAAGCGGTGCGATCGTGCCGGGTGCCACCGTAGTGCTCACATCACGTGCAGGTGCAGCAAACACCGTAATGGCAACGAAGGATGGTTCATATTCCTTTGTTGCTCTGCCCGGGGACTACATTGTGGAAGCTTCGGCGCCGGACTTAAAAAGCGGCCCCGTCAGGGTTGCGGTTCGGCAAGGACTCCAGGTGCTCGATCTCCAATTAAAAATAACTCTTGCTGGGCAGCAGGTGACAGTGGAAGAACGTGCGACCACAGTAACGCCGGAACCGGCAAACAATGTTAGCGCGACGGTTTTAACCGGCAACGATCTGGAGGCGCTTTCGGATAATCCCGACGATCTTATCGCTGACCTGCTCGCGATTGCCGGCCCAAGCGCGGGGCTTGGCGGCGCTTCGTTTTTTATTGATGGGTTTGCAGATGGCCAGGTGCCGGCGAAGGAAGCCATTCGCGAGATTCGCATCAATCAGAATCCGTTTTCGGCGGAATACGACAAGATCGGCACGGGACGGATCGAGATACTCACCAAACCTGGAACGAATCAGTTCCACGGCTCCGAAGGCTTCAATATTTCAAACGACTTTTGGAATTCGCGGAATCCATATGCGCAGCAAAAGGCCCCGTTTTTCCTTAAGGAGTACATCGGCAATGTCAGCGGTCCGATAGGAAAGCGCGCCTCGTTCTTCGTCGATCTCCGGCGGGACGCCGTGGATAATGGCGCCATAATCAATGGTACGATGCTCGATCCCGCCACCTTGAACATCATCAGTCCATTCACCGACGTATTTGTCATTCCTCAACGGCGATGGACACTCAATCCGCGCGCCGATCTGCACTTGACCCCTAATAACACTCTGAGTTTGCGATGGAGTGCGGCGCATATCGACATTCCCTCCTCAGGAGTCGGCGGTTTCAATCTCATTTCGCGCGGTGTTCGCACCACCACAATGAATCACACCATACAGGTGACCGACACCGCCGTACTCACCGACAGCATGGTGAACGAGATTCGGTTTCAGATTTACAGACCTCATAATGAAATTACTCCGAGTTCGAGGGGTTCTGCCCTCCAGGTGCTGGGAGCGTTCAATGGCGGCGCGTCGCCGGCTGGACATACCTTGGATACTCAGAAGCATATCGAGTTTCAGGACTACGTGACGGCCGTTGGCGGAAAGCATAGCTGGAGGCTTGGCGTGCGGCTCCACCGCCCGTCCGATGACAACACCTCACCCCAAAACTTTGCAGGAACTTTTACTTTTGGTGGCGGCTCCGCGACGGTTCTGGATGTGAACAACAACCCAATTTTGGACTCCGCGGGACAGCCAGTCCTGGCGCCGATAACTTCGATCGAACGGTATCGCCGGACGCTGCTGTTTCAGAAGCTGGGGTTTACTCCTTTCCAGATTGCAAGTCTGGGTGGAGGCGCAACGCAATTCAGCATGGCTTCGGGCGATCTAAGCCTGTCGGCGAGTCAATTCGATATCGGCATTTTCATCGGAGACGACTGGAAACCACACCCCGGCCTGACCCTCAGTCTTGGGTTTCGTTATGAGGCGCAAACCAACATCGACGACCGGCACGATTTCGCGCCGCGCATTGGAATCGCGTGGGCGGCTCATCCAAAGACAGTTATCCGCTTCGGCTCCGGCATTTTTTACGATCGTTTCGGATTGGCAAATACGATGACGGCGCTCCGGCAGAACGGCGTCCGGCAGCAGCAATATGTAATAGCGAATCCGGACTTCTTTCCTTCGATCCCTTCTCTTCCTTCATTAGCCGCATTCCAGGCCGCGCAAATTCGCCAGCAAGTGAGTCCGAATCTCGTTGCTCCCAGGTATTACCAATCCGCTTTCGCTGTGGAGCGACAGCTCCCATGGAATACAACGCTTGCGATCAGTTACTCGAATTCCCACGGACTCCACATGCTGCGGTCGCGCAATATTAATGCGCCGCTTCCAGGAACATTTGATCCTTCGGTTGCCAGCAGCGGCGTTTATCCTCTGGGGCCGGTAGGCAGCGTATTCCTCATGGAGTCTTCCGGCTTGTACAACCAAAATCAATTCGTGGTGAACGTCAACTCCCGCGCAAATAAATACTTCTCGCTGACAGGCTCTTACACGCTCGGTCGCGCCATGAGCAACACCGATGGAATTGGAACGTTTCCCGCAAATCCATACAGCTTCGAAGGGGAGTACGGGCCGGCCGCGACGGACGTGCGCCACCGCGTTAGCCTTGGAGGCTCGATCAATACGAAATGGAACATTGCATTCAATCCCCTGCTGAATATTGCCTCCGGACCTCCATTCGACATCACCGTTGGTCGGGATATCTATGGAACGACGCTGTTCAATGGGAGACCCGGAATTGCGACAAATCCGGCTAAGCCTGGTGTGATAGCAACATCATATGGTCTGCTCGACCCAACGCCCACGGCGGATGAAAACGTCCTGTCTCGAAATTATGGACGTGGCCCAGGTACGATTTCCGTCAATTTAAGGGTTACAAAGACGTTCACTTTAGGATCAAAACCGGCAGCGGTTGCCCAGGGTGCCTCAGGAAACGACAAGCGTCCGTACACGCTGAGCTTTGCGCTGGCGACTCGAAATCTCCTCAATCACACCAATCCTGGAGCGATTATCGGCAACATCACGTCACCGCTTTTTGGACACGCGAATCAGCCCTCCGGCGGAGCGGGTAACGGAGGGTTCTCAGAGGCTGCAAATAATCGGGCATTGGAGCTTCAGACCCGCTTTACGTTCTAACAATGCAGGTTATGAGGAACAACCAATGAACCAAAATCTCTTGTGGCTATCAACGGGACATCGGGTCTGGACGTAGTCCGTAGCGTGAAGCTCACCGGGACGCTTCTGCCCGCCGCTGGGGGCTATCCGATTCTTGGCGAAGACGTAGTCGTGGTCAGGCATGACAAATAGCGCGTGAGCGAAATGACCTGTGGGGAGGCTCCTCCCTCCCCAGGACGTGACAGGCTATTTCTTCGCATTGGAGATCCAAATTGAATTCCAGTAAACGACACGTCTTGCGGTTAGGCGGAACTCGCGGTGCGACAGTAAAAACTCGCGGCTACACGACGGGGATGACCACGGAACGCAATAGGAGGAATGCCCGATCTTAATGACTCTTTAACTTTCCCAACCTTGGAGTTGAGAGATAGACACGCAAAACAGCGTATGATTATTCCGAATACGCAAGACATTGAAGTGGTCGTTTTCGAAATCGACAAGGAACATCGCGGCAATATTGCCTCGACGGTGTATCCGGTCTTGGCGTGGTCGATCAGTGAGAATCTCGACGAAATCCAGCCGGTGATCGTGGTAAAGCTCCAGGACAAGCTGTGGTGTTATACGCTACATGGTTCCTGTATTTTTCCAGACGGAGTTACGGTTCCAGACATCCACGCGGCGTTGAAATACGTCCTAGGTTCGCAAATGAGAGCACATGCGAAGGGGAAATGAAATTATGTCGACAGCAGCGCATCGCCCCGTCGACGCCTTTGGAAGGACTTCAGACTGCTCGGAAGACACGCGATCTAGGTCAAACTAACGGCGAAGCGAAAGATGCAGGGACTCCACGTCCCTCTCCAGATCCATCGCAACGATTTGCTCAACTGCATTCGCCGTCATCTTTGAGATTAAACGATTCTTGAGTTCAGGTAACGCCCGGCTCGAACCTAAGACTCTATGTGAAACGCATTCAGTCCTCGTCGAACGCGGTTGAGATCCCTCTAAGTTGGGTTTCGGAATGTAAGGCCGTATTTAATCCGAATCGTACTTCGTATTCGTACAGCCATTCCTCTCGTTCAGAGCGTGGGAGCACGCGAAGAATCGTGCCTTTTTTCATGTCGGAGGCTACGAGGCCCCCTATTACTTCAACCCAGTCACCGACTTTGAATCTGTGCATGCGGTATTCGTGGAAGAGAGTACAAACTATGATGTTCACTCTAGGCTTCTGACATTAAGAGAGGAACTGCTGCAATAAAATACCTAGAAGATTGTAAAAAGATCATTTCAGCCGCGCAGCAAGTTCATCGCAAGCGTTCGGCTGATCCTAAACTCCTTGCCGATCTGACGGACCGCGAGAGTGAGCTTCCTGGATCTTCACCTTATCGATGATGACCCTGGCCCTTCCGAACTGCTTGCCCTCGCGCTTCGTTCTCCGCATTGCACTTGGTCAAACGCAGTAGTTCTGAGTGCAGGTCGGGAGTTTTGTCTCAATTTCCTTTTTCCTAAGGAAGTCAATTAAGCCTGTTCTTTCTATGAAGCAAGGCCGGCAGGCCTGACGCGTTATAGGGTGGGACAAAATGCGGTGGCCTTATGCCAATGCCTTTCGCCTTCGCTTATCTTGAAAGCTGTTGGTCGTAGGCGGTATCGAACGACGTGTTGGATCAATAAAACCGCTTTGAGAGTTGATTGAAATCAGGAGGTAAGTTTGTTACAGTCCTCATAATTTTTTCGACTATGTTTTTCCGTCTGCTCTTCCATCGGTGTGCCCCGCCGTTGGCACTGATGCTTGCGTTCGGCGCTTGCTGTGCTGCCGCCAATGAACCTGCAACAATAGTCGAATCCCTGCTGGAACCGAGTGATCCACCCGGATCAGGGTGGGCCTTAGGCGATTTGGATGGTGATCACGAGACCGATATCGCACTCAGCCGAGAGGTCGGACACAGCGACAGTGGTTACGTTTACCGCGTTGAGCTGAAGCTGAGCCAGACACATCATCCCGTTTCCTTTACGTTCTCCAACGCGCACGCTTTGGGCGTCAACGTCACCGCGCTTGACGTCGATGGCGATCACGACGTGGATCTGGTTATTAACAGCCGCTTCACGGGGCAGAGTATCGGAGTATGGATCAACGACGGCAAAGGTGGTTTTACCCAAAATCTTCATAGTCTTTACCCCGCGCCAGAAGATCGAGTGTTGCAATCATTGCGACTCGATGTTCCGCGGCAAGCGATCTACGAGAACGCTTCGCGACATCTGCCCACCGGGGTCCCGCATGCCCGATTTGTTCGGGCGATCTTGTTCCCCATTCGGGTAGAACGCCGCACTGCAGTTCGTTGCAAATTTCGTCTTCAAAACGGACCGCAATACCTCCGAGCCCCTCCAATCCCATCATCAATCGCAGTTCTGCTTTGGAACGTGTAGCGGCGCGTCAGGCAAGCCACGGCCGAATGCCCAATTCAAACCTAGATGGATTGGCTTCTTAATACATTTCAATAGTGCCGAAATCAGCCGGACTCTGAATAGTCTCGGCGTGTTCAGTGTCAGATGTGCGAATGATTTACTTGAATGACGATCATTCCTGCTTCTTGCGACGTTAGATTCGGTGTCGGTAGATTTTTGACAACCTGAAGGATTACGCAGTGCTGCCGCGCTCGATCGTGAGCGGCGCCTTAGAACTCGATCGTGAGCGGCGCCTAGAAAAGGAGACCGCAATGACATCCGTTACAGTAAAAACCGGAGCGACTCGGTGTGTGCTCATCACAACTCTGGTCGTGTTGCTTTCCTCTCTTGCTTTATTGGCGCAGGGTAACTACGGCCGTATTCTCGGAAGTGTTAAAGACCCGACTGGCGCAGTCTTACCAGGCGCCACCGTTAACATAATAGACACGCAGAGAGGCCTCGCGCGAACCGTGACCACGGATGAGGCGGGGCTGTATAACGCTCCCACACTGACTCCGGGCACCTATACGGTCCGGGTCGAGTTCGCGGGGTTCAAGACGCTCTCCCGTGAAAACGTCGTGGTCGAGGTGGGCTCTGAGATTCGTGTCGAGTTGACCATCGAGCCCGGCCAACAAAGCGAGACCGTTACAGTCAACGAAGCGATCCCGCTGATCGATACTACAGGCGCCACTCTGGGTGGCACGCTCCCAAATGCGGCAATCAACGATATGCCGCTGAATGGACGGAACTACCAGAGTCTGTTGAATCTGATTCCGGGCGTCATGATCCAGCCGGGAGGCTCGCCATGGACCCAGAGCACGAACAACATGCGTCCGGATGAAACGGTCTGGATGGTTGACGGCATCCCCAATGCCAATTACGTCGACCGGCGTCCCATCGCCAATATGCCGAGTCCATTCACGGATGGGGCGACGATCCTGCCCATCGATGCCATTCAGGAATTCAAACTCGAAGAAAATTCCAAAGCGGAGTACGGTGGGATGGCCGGCGCCGTAGTGAACGTCGGAATCCGGTCAGGGACGAACACGCTTCACGG
>DATFXZ010000740.1:0-6899 GCA_035315305.1 Terriglobia bacterium
GGCTCGGGAATTGCGTGACCTTGGCGTTGATGTTCGAAAGATTTCCGTCATTGCCGATGAACTCCTTCTTATTGCGCATGAGGTCCGGAACTTCTCCAATTCCTACGATTATGTTTTTACCACAGGTGGCGTCGGGCCGACTCACGATGACTTGACAATGGAGGGAATTGCCAACGCCTTTGGCCGCCACATTCACCGAAACGCTGAAATCGAGGCGAGTATCCGTCACTTCTATTCGCGTGAACTGATCGATGGGAATCTGCGAATGGCTGATGTACCGGAAGGCGCGCGGCTCGTCGGAGGGAAGGGAATGTGGTTTCCGGTGGTGGCAGTGGAAAATGTGTACGTCTTTCCAGGAGTGCCGGAGATCCTGCGGAAGAAATTTGAGCGTATCAAGGAGACCTTTCGTGACGCGCCTTTCTATCTGCGCGAGATCTATTTGAAAGCCGATGAAGGACAGATTGCAGCCACCCTGCACCGCGCGCTTGAGGAGTTCCCCAGTTTATTGCTGGGCTCATATCCGTATTTCGATCATCCTGTTTATTCGATCAAACTGACGCTGGAATCGAAGGACCTTTCATACCTCGAACGCGCGCACGCCGCGATTTTGTCTGAGCTGGCGAGAATCAATCTGTACCCGTTGAATGTGGGGGCTTGAAGATTTCTAAAACAAGGTCGGCTGAGCTAGTGGAATATCTTCCACCACTCCCATAAACCCCAGTTCGCGGCATAGCGGGTCCAGTGTTCGACGGTCCGCCCGCCGATAGCGCAGAATTTCCGGAGAAACTTCAATCGGTGCTTCACAGCAAATGGTCGCCAGCCTTCGGCTGACTCTTACCGTCTCCATGTTTTCGCGGATGCGCCGGAGGATCTCATCCCGGCCTCGGAATCGCAGCTTTTCGCTGAGACTTGTGTCCGTGAGGTCCTCGATCGATCCGTAGACCGATAGAATTTGCCGCGCGGTTTTCGCTCCCACACCCATGACGCCTGGAATGTTGTCGATGTGATCACCATGCAAGGCCAGGAGGTCGGGAATCTGCGCAGGCGTGACCCCGAATTTCTCACGAACAGCAGCCTCATCGAGCCAATGACCCTTGCCGATGTCGTATACCATCACGGCGCCAGACACGAGTTGAGACATGTCTTTATCGCCGGTAACAACGACGACGCGATGGCCGATCGCCGACATTCGTGCCGCAATCGTACCGATGACATCATCCGCTTCGTAGTTGTCGACTTCGACGCATGCAACGCCGATTGCTTGCGTAATCCTCCGGCAATGCTCGAACTGCGCTTCCAAATTTTCCGGCGGTTGTTTGCGATTCGCTTTGTAAGCCGCAAACATGTTTTTGCGGAACGATGTGTCTTTCTCGAACGCTGCGGCCATGTACTCCGGCTTGTGTTCGTTAATGATGCGAAGCAATGTGCGCAGATATCCCAGCACTGCATTTGTCAACAAGCCATCAGGTGAGGTGATGTTGTCGGGCAGCGAATAGTACGCCCTGTGGATGTAATTCATCGCATCGACAACGTAGACCGGTTTCTTCATGACTTTATCGGGATGGGTAAGCCGTCGTTGCTGACCGCGACATAAATGACTTCCGCTTCGGTCACTCTGACGATTTCCGTGGTGCCCGCGTGTCCAAGCCGCTCCGCCTCCACTTCGACATCAACGGTTATTGATGTGGTTCCAATGCGGACAGTTCGCGTGTAGAACGTCACGAGGTCCCCGAGATATACCGGCGCCACGAAGACAACTTCATGCATTGCTTTCGTCACGAATTTCTTCGCTGATTGCCTGCGGCATTCGATCCCGCCTGCAAGGTCGATGTAACTTAGAATGACGCCACCGAAAATCGTGCCATTGGCGTTTGTATCGCGCGGCAGCATGGTGACTCGAATAGCGGGGAATCGTTCGCTCATTTATTCAACGTCGTACGTCATTTGAGGAATGGATTGTACCGCCGTTCATGGCCAATACTGGTCGACTGCCCGTGACCTGGAATCACAAGCGTGTCGTCGTCAAACGCCATGAGCTTTTTCTGAATAGAGTTGATGATCTCGGGATGAGACCCGCCCCATAGATCGGTGCGGCCGATACTCTGGGCAAACAGCGTATCGCCCGTAAATAAGACGTTGCGGTTACCGAGTAAATGGAAGCTCGTGCTACCCGGCGTATGCCCTGGCGTATGGATAACTCCCATCTCAATGCCGCGACAGGCAATCGCGTCGCCGTCCTGAACGAATTGATCGATGGCGCCGCGCTTCGGCATGGGCATTCCGATCCACTGTGCCTGCAAATCCAGCTTCTCAAACAAGAACAGGTCTGCTTTGTGAATTGCAGCAGGCGTCTGCATCTTTTCCTGCAATTCGCAGATTGCCCCGACATGATCAATGTGCGTATGCGTGCAAACGATCTGTTTCGCCGTCAGGCCGTGCTTGGCGAGATGCATAAGAATCTCATCCGGATCCCCGCCTGGATCGATAATCAGGGCTTCGCGGGTCAATTCGTCCCCCAGGATCGTGCAGTTACACTGAAGCCAGCCAACCGGGAATGTTTCGATGATCATACGGTCACTTCACTTGATCTGCTCCGACTACCTTCAGCCTACCGGACTTCGCCTCGCCGCGGCTTTTGAAATCGACGCTTCCGATCAGCTTTTCATCTCCAGGTGGTAGCTTTTGCCTTACGACGAGTTTGTCGCGCTCGAGTACTTTTCCTGCATCGTCCATATACGTGGCCTCGAGTTGAATCTGATCGTACGTGAACTTCTCGCTGCCGTTGCGGAATCCGATAATCCAGGCCGGCTTCGCTCCAGGCAATTCGGGACGGAATTCCGCACGAGTAATCACAATGTCGCGGGCAGGATTAGGCCTCCGGAGGAATGTGACAAGGCTGCTGCCGTATTGCCGTATTCCGAGGACGAGAATGATTCCGATAAGAAGAACGCGCCGGGCGACGATCCATTGTCGCGATCGTAAAAACTGCAGCATTCAGCGCTGCCTTGGCTGTTCCTGCAGCGTGACCTGAAGATCGGCTTTTCGATTACTTCGCAAAACCGTAATCGTGATGGCCTCACCGGGTCGATGATGATCGACTTCAGACGCCAATTCGACAAAGGAATTCACGTCCTTGCCGTTAACAGCGAGGATAACGTCGCCACCGGCTTGGATAAGATAATTCCCAACTCGAACCCGTTTGGTGCCTTCGCGAATACCCGCCTGAGCTAGCGGACCATCTGCGGGAACCTTCCCAACAAGCAATCCATGGTCGGTGTTAAGGTCGAGGGCATCCGCCAGGCCCGGGTTGTCACCTAAAGAGAGCAAACCTCTCGCATCGATACCGAGGTACGCGTGGCGTACATATCCGAGTTTTAGAATTTCATCGGTGATGCGCCGTACGGTGTCGACGGGAATCGCAAAGCCGATTCCATAGTTCCCGGTGTCATTTGGGGAAACGATAGCTGCATTAATGCCGATGATCTGACCCTGGTTGTTCAAAAGCGGGCCTCCAGAGTTGCCGTGATTAATCGAGGCGTCGGTTTGGATGATATCGTCGATTATTCGACCATTCTCGGCCTGGATCGAACGGCCGAGCGCGCTGATGATGCCCGTTGTCATCGTGCGATCCAATCCAAATGGATTGCCGATGGCAAGTACCTTCTGGCCGACCTGAAGACCCTTCGATGTGCCCAAGGGAATCGGTGTCAGGCCGCCGCGCGGTACGTCAATCTGGATGACGGCGAGGTCATTGTTAGCGTCCGTCCCCACAACTTTCGCCTTGTGTTTCGTTTTATTGGGCAACGTAACTTCAAGCAGTTCAGCGTCTCTTATGACGTGATAGTTAGTGACGATGTGACCTTGCGTGTCGATGATAGCGCCGGAACCCATGCCTGATTGCGGAACTGCCCTGAAGAAAAAGTCATAAGCCACGCTGGTGGATGTGATGTTGACCACTCCTACGCTGTACTTTTGATAGACGTCGATGTTGTTTCGTTCGTCGTCGGTCAGCGGAGCAGGTGGTGCAGGACTAGTCATGCTCACCGGCGATGATGCCCAGCTTACCTCCGGCGGCCGCGAGAGTTCCGAGCGGAGCGGTTTCCATTCCAGAATGACGTACACCAGGGCTGCCGTTATGATCGAGCTCAAAAACGCAACTTTCAGAAGGTTTCTCATGTGTGCAACTCCAAAATGTCGCCTTCGGTGATCACGAAATCGCGGGGAACCATAATACCGTCTGCTTTGCCCTCGCCCCATATCCGGGCGTACTTCAGATTCGCAACGAAATCGCGATGGACCTTTTCGGCGACGTCCAAAACTGTGCTCCCTCGAGCGACAACGTAAGGGTCGGTGAGATCCGATTTCTTTCCCGGCGCCTTCGTGTAGACTCGAACGACGTCCAGAAAATCGTACACGACTCTCTTAAACTGTTCTATCTCCTCTGAAGACGCCGCGGCGGCCGAAATGGTTGTCATGGGGAAGCTATCCTGATAAATGTCCCGCACGATGCCTTCGCGCTCGCTTGCGCCCTCGGTATCTTTCTTATTTCCCACCATCAGGACCTTCATTTTTTCGAGGTCTGTATGTGCATTCGACAGAAAGCCCCGCGTTTCGTCTAGTCTGTCGAGAACGTCATCATCGGAAAGATCGATGATCCATAGAACCGCGTCTGCATTCCGAATCACCTGCGCCACCCAGGATTCCGTGAATTCCGGAGAAATCGGCGGCAGATCGAGCAGCTGCAGATGGACATTTTCAAAAAGCATCATGCCTGGAATGGGAATTCTTGTCGTGTAGGGATAGTCAGCGACTTCAGGTGTGGCATGCGTTAACGTCCTTACCAGTTGGGATTTGCCGGAATTCGGCGAGCCAACCAAAGCGAGCTGCCGCGCTCCTTCACGATCGACGACGAACGTCTCACGGCGGCCGCTCTTCTTGGTCTGTTCGGCCTCCTTGCGGAGGGCAGACATCTTTTTTTTGAGGTCCGCCTGCAGTTTTTCCGTTCCTTTATGCTTCGGGATCGTCGCCATCATTTCTTCGAGGGCGGCCATCTTCTCCTGCGCCGTTTGAGCCTGTTTGAAACGTTTTTCCGCTTCGATGTACTGCGGAGTAAGGTTGGCGGGCATGTGGCTAGAATAACAAAAACGTCCCAGCGAATCTTCGTATAGACGCCGGCTTTAACCGGCGCGCCTCGGCTAAAGCCGACGCCTACGTTAGACCTTCGAGCGCGGCGCAGTCGTGGAGCTTACGCTCGAGTAGACGCTGTTCGGATACAGAAACAGTGCATTCCATGGCCCTCCGAAAGCACCGGCGTGCCTCTTCGGCTCGCCCCGCCCGGCGATGAAATTCACCAAGCGTTGCGTGTAACAGATGGTAATCCTCGAGACTTTCCAATCCTTTGATTCGTTGAATGGCCGCGATCCCCGCATCCGGTCCGGAGACCTGTGCCACCGCGATCGCGCGATTAAGTTCGTGAATGGGAGAGGGATAGAGGTGAGTCAGATCGTCGTACAGCAAAAGGATCGCGGCCCAGTTCGTTTCGTCGAACCCGGCAGCGATCGAGTGATGCGCGGCAATTGCAGCTTCAAGGTGATAGCGGGAAATGTAGTTGCCTGATGCCGACTCGTTAAGATAGCAAATTCCACGTTCAATAAGACTCTGATTCCATCGACCGCGATCCTGCTCTTCGAGAAGCAAGATATTGTCCGATTCGTCGAGTCTTGCATCGAATCTCGAGGCGTGCAGCAACATCAATGCAAGCAATGCCGCCGTCTCGGGATTGGTTGAGGCCGGATGATCAAACAATATTAGGCATAGCCGGATAGCTTCTTCGCAGAGATCTCTTCGAATCAGTTCATGCGGTTGCGATGAGCTGTACCCCTCGTTGAAAAGCAAATACAACACTGTGTGAACAGATCCAAGGCGAGCTTTCAACGCCTCTCCCGAGGGAACTTCAAACTTGATTTCTTCATCAAGGAACTTACGTTTTGCTCGAGCAATGCGTTTCTTCACATTGCCTTCAGTGGTGAGTAGTGCCCGGGCAATTTCGGGAGTGCTGAAACCGCAAAGTGTTTTCAACGTCAATGCGATTTGTGATTCTTCGGGTAACTGCGGATGGCAGCACGTGAAGATCATCCGCAGTTGGCTATCAGCGATTTCATGCGATAGAAAAAGCTGGGACAAGGGGTCAGACCCCTCGTCCCTTCCGATTGACCTTGTCCATTCCGGATTGAGGCGGTCTGCAACGTCCCGGTGTCTGATGACGTCGAGTGCTTTGTTCCGGGCGACGCGGTACATCCAGGCCGCCGGGTCCTCCGGCACACCATGAATCTTCCAGGCTTCCAGCGCTTGTACGAGCGCAGCTTGCACAACATCCTCGACAAGTTCGAGGTTCTGAAGGCCAAAGACGCGCGTCATCACAGCTACGAGTTTGCCGGACTGATGCCTGAAGAAGTGGTCCACCAAATTGTGGATGGTCGCCGCGTCACTCATCGGAGATTACGGATTGATGACTTGAACTGGACGCACCTCGACGCTGCCGCCACCCTCGAAAATGGGGCAGTCCTTTGCCATATCGGCCGCTTCGTCGATCGTTTCAGCACGGACCAGAAAATATCCGCCGACGATCTCTTTACCTTCCGCAAACGGTCCATCCGTGATGACTTTATTCGGCGATCGCAAGACTTTCCCTGTCCCCTGTAGAGGGTCGCCTGCGATGTACTTACCGTCATTGCGCAATTTCTGAATCCAATTCATCCATTTCTGCATCTGCGCCTGCATTCTTTCCGGTGAAGTTGGCGTCTCCCCGCCGCGAAACAAGAACATGAAATTACTCATAACGTCTCCTTTCCTCATCGTGCAATTTTTCGCTTCCAATCTAAAGACGTTCTGATCCCGTA
>DATFXZ010000741.1:0-4929 GCA_035315305.1 Terriglobia bacterium
TGGCAAGTCTTCCGGCCCGCAAATGTACCCTTGAACGGCGGAAGCTGCAACGACGAAAGGATTTGCGAGATAGGCATCACCGTCGCCCATTCGGCCCGGCATATTGCGATTGGTTGCCGAAATGGCAACTTGCCCTTGTTGTGGGCCCCCGGGACCGGCATTGATGCAAGCTCCGCAACCAGGTTCCTCAATCATCCGAACGCCAGCCGCCAGCAGTGTGTCATGAAGGCCGCGTCGCTTGGCTTCTTCCCGCACTCGCGCTGAGCCGTATTGAATGAAGGTGGGAATACGGACTTTCCGTCCCTGCAGTACCTGAGCGTACATCTCGATAGAGGTGATGTCTCCCGCTGTGCAAGAGCCCGCATATGCCATGTCCACCGGCGTGCCACGGACCTTCTCGAGGGGTGTGCCGTTGCCAGGATGGCCAGGAGCGGCGACCAGCGTTTGAACGGAGGAGAGGTCAAGGCCGATCGTCTGATCCGGTGTTGAATCCGGATCCGCGTACACGAGCATGGATTCCACCTGTTCCGGCTTGTAATCGCGTCGCTCGACAAGGTACCGGATCATCGGTTCGGTGGGTTCCATGATCGCGGTGAGTGCATTGCATTCGACGGCCATATTAGAAAGTACCGCCTGCTCCTCGAAAGAAAACTCGCTGAGACCGCTTCCTGTGAACTCCATCACTTTTCCCGTGAACGTTCCCTTCAGCTTGCCCTCAGTCGCGAGGAGCAGAATGACGTCTTTTGCCGTACACGACGGCTGCAATTTTCCACTCAGCCGGATCCGCACGGTGTGAGGTACGCGGCCCGCAACTTCATTGTGTTCCCAGACGCAAGCAATCTCCGTATTGCCAACGCCATAAGCAAGGCAGTTCAACGCGCCGGCGGAACAGGTATGTGAATCTGTCCCGACGATTACCTGACCCGGCAGGGCGATCTCTTCGCGCACGACTGTATGACAAATTCCCGTGCTTCCACCGGACGCCGTGGCATGAAACCGAATGCCGAGTTCCTTCGCGATTCGGTTTTGGCCTTCACGGAGATCCCGGATTCCGGCGAGTGCCTCACTGGTAATACCAGGTAGACCCGCCGCAAGCGTCAAATGATCCGGGAACGCATGGATGGATGACGGATTCTTCACCCGCGGAGGACGGCCAAGCGCCGCGCGAATCATTGCGTCCGTTGGAGCTGTAGTGTAGTCGTGCGAAAACCCGACGTTCACATAAATGAATCCGGCATCACCAGGCTTCACGGTTCCGTGACGCGTCTTCATGTGACGCGCAAGGATCTTCTCAGCGATCGTCATCGGACGGGAAGGTGTGTCGATGACGGGATCCGGCTCGCGGCCATGCGCGCGAGCTTCCATGAACCGGAAAAGGCCGCCGTGTCGTACAACTCGTTTGGAGAGGTCATCGAACGAGCCGATCAGTTCGCCAACACTGATGCGTTCTCGTCCGGCCAGCCGCTTCGCGAGTTGGAGATCGGTGACGGGAAACATTCCATTGTTGATGAGATTCTGGCGATGAATAGGCGCCATGGTCGGCGCGAACACGATTCCGATTCCTGCATACAGCAACGCGAGCGCAGCAACTTCCCGCGACGAACCTTCGCCCCAACCCTCGCCGGCCAGGATCATTCCGAATTCGCCTTTGCGAATATCGCCCGGCTCGATCAATCCCCCATTGCCCAAAGACCGCAGAACGAGATTACCGAGCCGGTCATCGTAGTAATAACAGTCAGGGTTGGCTTTGATGATCGCGTCGGTCGAGACGTGACTGTACAACTGCTCGACCGGCGGTATTGGCTTCAGTTCTTCACCGTGGAATTGCTTCTTCAGGAGTGCCGGGTCTTTGGCCAAATAAAGCACGCGGCCGCGCAGTTGAATAGAGTCGACGAAACCGTCCGCATCGAGAAAGACGTCCACGTTGCCGACTTTCCGGATGGTCATACTTCGATGGTATCAGGTGGGCCTTTTCTTTTGTCGAACTTGTCCTTTGGTCGCGAGTTGCGAGTTGCTGCCGCATGTGAAATGGGGTTAATATGTCGCCATGCGACATGTCGCGAAGCAAGCTAACACTAAACGTAAGCCTTTCACCGAGCCAGTCCTACTGATCCTGACGAGCCTGTCTGGCGAGCCCCGCCACGGGTATGCGCTGATCAAAGACATTGAAAATCTCAGCCATGGCCGCGTCCGACTCAGCACGGGAACATTGTATGGCGCGATCCGTCGTCTTTTGGAAGCAGGGTGGATCGAACCTTTCGACCAGGAAGACACGTCTCGGGATAAACAGGCATACCGGTTAACATCCGCCGGCCGAAAGGAACTTGAGGCCGAGGTTAAGCGGATGAGGGAATTGACACAAAAAGCCACGGCCCGGCTCAAGACACAGAGGGCATGAAATGAATTACAAGCGCGCGTATCGCCGGCTTATTGCGCTTTACCCGAAAGATCATCAGTTTCGATTTGCAGCCGAGATGGCGGTTGCATTTGAAGCGGCAATCGACGAACACGTTGACTCAGGCGGGCGAACGTTAGCGCGTCTTCTCTTTACAGAATTCACTGGGTT
The DNA here is from genome assembly GCA_035315305.1 of Terriglobia bacterium. Lineage (GTDB taxonomy): Bacteria > Acidobacteriota > Terriglobia > 20CM-2-55-15 > 20CM-2-55-15 > 20CM-2-55-15. The sequence goes on from DATFXZ010000741.1 coordinate 2,567, forward strand.
GATGATCGGCGCAGCAGGCGAATGGCTTGCTAAATGGGGAACTGATGTCTCCGTTCGAAGCCGCCATCTTCCCGACTTGCGAATGATGCCTCTTCCTTGGGTTCCCCGAGAAGCGCGGTTTCAATCGTTAAGGAGACGTCGGTGCTCACCGGACACTTCGCGATAGCTTTTATCGGCAAGCGTGTCGAGCGAAAGCTATCGCTCGGAACGCTCGTCTTCGCATGCCTCCTTTCTGATTTCCTGTGGTGCATCTTCATGATTGCCGGGATCGAACACGTCCGGGTCAAACAGGGAATCACGATACTGCCAGGCATGAGAGCGATCGATGTTCTCGAGGCCTCGGAGATCTCTTATAGCCACAGCCTGCTTATGACGGGCATATGGGGTGCGCTTCTAGCTCTCTTATACTTCTCGCGTCAACGAAACTCACGTGCGGCTTTGATGCTCTTCGCGGTCGTGGTTAGCCACTGGATCCTTGATTTCATCAGTCATCCACCCGACATGCAACTCGTACCCGGTGAAGGCAAACAACACTTCGGGTTGGCATTGTGGAATTCGATTCCTGCGACTCTAGTTATAGAAGGTGCCCTCTGGGTAGCGGCAATCCTTTTATACATTCGAGGCACGCGCCGCCCTCGTAGTCGAATTGGATCTCTGGCGTTCTGGATCGGCGTCGGTATCGTGACTGCAGCATGGATCGGCAATATCACGGGGCCTCCACCGGCCGACCTCTCCACGATTGGATTCACGAGCTTGTCGTTCTTCTCGCTTACCGTCGCGTGGACATTTTGGATGAATCGCGTCCGCCCCGAACCAGTGAACATCAATGCTTAGCTAACGCTTTGAAGCTGATCCATGCTGCTGTTGCAGCGAGGCGTTCATCGGCTCGCCACGGTTTGCCTGCGGCATGTCCAATCGCGGTTAGTACCGCTGTTATTTCCGGAGAAGGCCGGCCCAATTCGGCCGCGGCAAACTCGTCGAAACTTCGGTCTGAAAAACTTCGCCACAGCAGGCCGTGATTGCCCGCAGCGGTCTCCAGAACTTTTCGGAACAAAATCCCTTCGGCCGCGTGAGCGCGAATATGAGGATTGCCGATCCGTTCCAGGTTGCGATCTGGCGAGCCGACAATCCCGACGGTGCGAATCAGGACGTTCCGGGACCGAAGTTCGTTCGTCAGCTTTGCGAGCGTGTCGGTCGCGATTTCCTCGATACGGCCTTCGATTGGACGTACAGCAGACTTGGCTTTATCCCAAGAGAGTTCCATGACCTCGTGATGAGGCTGAGAGGTCGCCGGGACTGCCGGGTCATGCAGAGGAATTTCCCATCGTGAAACATAGCTGGGGCCAGAGGTGCCGTTGGCCAAAGCAATCGCGATCGCTCTGGCAGTCTTCGCTCGAAATCCAATGCCGGCTATTTGCATTAGTGTGCCGCAGGCAATGCGAAGGCAGTGAAAGTCAGTCCTGCAGTGGTGATGACCCATTGCCGTCCGTCGATCATGTAGGTGATGGGGGCGGACCCCCAGACGGGAGCGCCAAGCTGAAACTTCCACAATTCTTTTCCAGACACAGCGTCGAACGCGTAGAAAAAGCCATCATTGTCGCCGGTGAACAGCAGGCCGGACGCGGTCGACAACAGACCGCCGGTCAGGTCATGTGAGACTGTGGATGGATAGGCGCGGTAACGGTGTTCCCACACGCGCTGACCCGTCGTTGGATCAATTGCACGGAGAGCGCTGAACTGATTGAATCCTTCTACCAGCAGCCGACCTCCGCTCGGGACACGCACTCCTAACTCGACGGGTTCTGCCGGTTTTTTCGGTTCCCACACCGCGCATGTTTCATGAGCGGTTACAAAGAACAGCTTTCGATCCGGATCGAACGTCGGCGGTTGAAAATCCGTCCCGCCGTGATTGTCCGGCAGACACTTTTCAGGAGTGCCGATGTCGTCGATGACAATCGGCCGCCCGTCCGGGCCAATTTCTCTGGACCAGTTTGGTCGATCAATGAATGGCTTGGCGACCAGCAGCTTCCCGGATTGCCGATCGAGCGTGTAGAAAAATCCGTTCCGGTTCGCGACCATAATCACTTTTCGAGCTTGGCCGGCGATCGTCAGATCGGCTTGTACCGGTACGTGCGTGGAATCCCAATCGTGTACGTCATGCGGAGTGAATTGGTAGTACCAGCGGAGCTTGCCGGTATCGGCGTCGAGCGCTAGCAGTGAACAGGTGTAGAGATTGTCGCCGTTTCGATCGTCGCCATAGTAGTCGGGATTGGGATTTCCGGTGCCGTAATAGACGAGATTAAGCGTTGGATCGTAGCTGCCCGTCACCCATGCGGCTCCGCCACCCCGGGCGGCGACCTGCG
>DATFXZ010000742.1:0-9323 GCA_035315305.1 Terriglobia bacterium
CGGAACAGTTCTTCGTGCTCTACGGTGATTCCTACCTTATGTGCAAGTACCGATCGGTAGAAATGGCGTTCCGCGCGAGCCGTCTTAGCGGACTGATGACGATATACCGAAATGAAGGTCTGTTCGATAAAAGCAACGTCGAGTACGATGGCACTCGAATCTTGCAGTATGACAAAAGGAATCGCACGCCCGCCATGCGGTATATCGACTATGGTTTAGGCGCGTTCCACCGCAATGCTTTTGCGTCAATGCCTGATGGAGAATCAAGTGATTTGGCAGAGGTGTATCAAGCGCTGCTCCGCGCAGGTAAGCTTGCAGCTTACGAGGTACACGAGCGCTTTTATGAAATCGGCTCACCTGAAGGCCTGCGCGAAACAATAGATTTGTTAAGCCGCGCTTGAGGTCGTGGGATAGAATTTTCCTGCTATGTCGAAAGGGGCGGATCCGCGGACTTGTTTTTCCGCGTCGTTTCTTGCGGAGGTCCGGGAAATAGCGAGTCGGCTGAACGCCGAGTCCATCGAAAAAGCTGTTGCTCTGCTGGTCAACGTTCGCGAGCGTTCCGGCCGTCTGTTTGTATTAGGCGTAGGCGGCAGCGCAGCCAACGCCTCACACGCGGTGAACGATTTCCGAAAGATCGCGGGAATTGAAGCTTATGCTCCGACGGACAACGTTTCGGAATTGACGGCGCGTGTCAACGACGAAGGCTGGTCGTCGGTATTTGCCGCCTGGCTGCAGGTTAGCCGGCTCAGTGCCCGCGATGCTGTCCTGGTATTTTCCGTCGGCGGCGGAAGTCTCGAGCAGAACGTTAGCCCTAACATCGTCGCCGCGCTCGATTATGCAAAGGCGTCCCGGGCAAGCGTCATCGGTGTTGTTGGCCGGGATGGGGGTTATACTGCAAGCGTGGCCGATGCCTGTGTACTGATTCCGGTCGTACATCCGGATCGAATTACACCGCACACAGAAGCTTTTCAGGCCATTGTCTGGCACCTGCTTGTATCCCACCCGGCATTGCAACGAACATCCACGCACTGGGAATCGATTGCGAAGCCGGCCACGGAGCCTGCGTGAGAAGTCTTGCAGATCTGAAGATCAAAATTTTTGCCGATGGCGCGAATAAGGCGCAGATGTTCGAAGCACATGCCAACCCTTTGATTCGCGGCTTTACAACGAATCCTACGTTGATGCGTTCGGCGGGAGTAAAAGACTACGAGGCGTTCGCGCGCGAGGTCCTGGAACGCATCAAAGATCGCCCGATATCATTTGAAGTGTTTTCGGACGAGTTTTCCGAGATGGAGCGGCAGGCCCGTAAGATCGCATCGTGGGCCGACAATGTTTTCGTGAAAATCCCGATTATGAATACGCGCCGACAATCTTCCATGGAATTGGCGGCAACTCTGTCGCACTCGCGTGTGAAGATCAACGTCACCGCAGTTTTGACTCTGGAGCAGGTCCAGAGCGCCACCGCCGCATTGTCGGGTGGAGCGCCGTCGGTGATTTCTGTGTTTGCAGGAAGAATCGCCGACACGGGTCGCGATCCCATACCTCTCATGACTGCGGCAGCCGAACTGATTGGGAAGTATTCCAATATCGAACTGCTTTGGGCGAGTCCTCGAGAGCTACTGAATATATTTCAGGCCAATGATGCCGGCTGCGACATCATCACTGTACAGGACAGCATTCTCGCAAAGCTTCAGGTGATCGGAAAGAACCTGAATGACTACTCCCTCGAAACAGTACTGATGTTTCACGACGACGCGCGCAATTCGGGATACAGCCTCTAGACGCGTTTGGCAACGACAACGAAGCCGAGCGCTTCCTGACGTTCGAAGAACAACCGATCCATAATCCGAGCGACCGCTGAAATCGCTAAGAGGGCCGGCCCAACAAGCGGCAGCGTCCAAAGGCGTGCTCGCGGCTGACCGGGAGCTTCGTGGCCGAGCTTTCCAAGTTCTTGCGCCGCGCTACCGATGCGTGCCACATGCAGTGCGAGATAACTGTTCAGTTTGTGCCCAACAAGGGTCCAAAGGCTGCCGACCTGCTCAATGTGGTCAATGTCTAAGCCGACTTCAGCGCACAGTTTACGCAAACCGTGCGGACTGTATCGAAAATAGTCGTGAGGTTCTTCATGTAAGCGAAAGGAGAAAGGAGCGGCAAGAATCAGCGCACCGTCCTTCTTGAGTACTCGCGCCATTTCAGCCATTAGAAGACGCGGGTGTGGCGTGTGTTCGAGCACCTGGATGCTGATGACGGTGTCGAAAGCTCCGTCCTCGAACGGCAGGCGATTTCCGTCATACAAATAGTCGGGCCTCGAGGAGCCATCGACCTTCGCAGCAGTCGCGCTGAACGTCGCCTCGTGCTCGATGCCTAAGTACTCATCGACATAAGGTCGAAAAATGCGCTCATACGGTTTGTCGCCGCAACCCACATCCAATAGCAGTCCGCGAGCCCGAGGAGCCACTGCCCCCAGCGCACGAATCAGGAGCGACCATTGGAGATCCACCCAATCAGAGGCGATCCGTGCTACGCGACGAAGCCCCGTCGTTTTTTGTCTGCTCGACATTGTTCCTAAATGTATTTCAGAACCGGGTATTTGCCCATAGCCGTACGCTTCGAGCGTGGGATAGAATTTCCCCTCTATGTCTGTATCCTCTGCCGCCTGGTCAGGACGAATTGAAGACACTGAGGTCCAATTGCTTATACCCGACAACGATGTCTCGGAGCCTGAACTTTCGATCGTTATTCCTGCTCTAAACGAACAAATCACGATCGGCCGCTTCGTGGACTGGTGTCTCAAGGGCCTTGAACAGGCTAATATCCGAGGCGAGATCGTCATCATTGACAGCTCCTCGGACTTAACGGGGGAAATCGCGCTTTCGCGAGGCGCCAGAGTGCTCAGGGCGCCTAAGCGTGGCCTGGGTCGTGCCTACATCGATGCATTGCCGCTAATTCGCGGCAAATATGTGCTGATGGGTGACGCCGACTGCACGTACGATTTTCGAGAGCTTAAATCCTTCATGGAATGTTTTCGCAACGGCTACGAATACGTCATGGGATCACGTTTTCGCGGCTATATCGAACCGGGTTCCATGCCGCCGCTTCACCAATACTTCGGAACCCCAATCACCGGATGGATACTCAATTTTCTCTATGGAAGCCGGTTCTCCGACATTCACTGCGGAATGCGCGGCATTACAAGCGACGCGCTTCGGAAGATGGATCTCCAGTCACAATCGTGGGAATACGCTTCTGAAATGGTTCTGAAATCGGTTCGAATGAACCTTCGAACTGCCGAAGTTCCCGTCCGATTTCTAAAGGATCAAAAAGGGCGTTTAAGCCACCATAAGCGCGCCGGATGGTTTTCCCCATGGCACGCGGCATGGATCAATCTCAAAGCCATGTTTATTTATGGTGCAGATTTCTTCCTATACCGGCCTGGTCTTATATCGCTGTTCACAGGTCTCCTATTAACTTTACCGCTGAGCCGCGGGCCCGTGAGCGTCGGCCCTATAACTTTTTCGCTGCACTGGATGTTGTTTGGACTCACGCTGTGCGTGCTCGGGTTGCATGGGTTTTACCTGGGCGCTCTGGCAAGAGTTTTCTTCGATTACTCCGGCGAGACCAGCCGCCGCCGGCTTCAGATGTTCTCCTACACTCGATCCGTCCTGGTCAGTGCGCTGGCAATGGGCGCGGGTGGTGCCATGGGCGCGCCATTGGTGTTCAGGTATATCCGCTCGGGGTTTAAATTAACAGACGACGTTTTCCCAACTACTCACCTGGCAGTGACGGGGCTGCTTTTAGTGATCGCCGGATTTATGAACTTTACCTTCACGTTAGCGCTCCATGCCGCAGTTGCAAATGTCCGAAGGAAATAGAGCCATTTTGCGCGAAGGCGTGCGCGAACGTGCATACGGGCAAGATTATCGACCCACCGTGATCGACCGCTTCGGTGTCTGGTTGTCGGCTCGACAGATCCGGCGATACGCTGGATCGATGGCCGGCAAACTGATTGGAGATTTTGGTTGCGGCTATCACGCGGCGTTCGTCCGAACGGTTCTGTCGGAAGTCGAACGTGCGGTTTTGGTGGACTCTGCTTTGTCAGCGGACCTCAAAACCAAGGCTAACGTGACGGCAATCGAAGGAATGTTGCCGGATGTGCTGGAGCAAGTGCCGTCGGCAAGTTTGGATACCGTACTTTGCATCTCCGTGCTGGAACACCTGTGGGACCCGCTGGCCGTTCTCAGACACTGTCGCCGAGTCGTCCGTCCGAAAGGGGTATGTCTCTTCAATGTCCCATCGTGGCGAGGTAAGACATTTCTGGAGTATTCGGCTTTCCGTCTCGGGCTAAGTCCTCAGGACGAGATGGATGATCACAAGGCCTATTACGATGTGAAGGATCTATGGCCTCTATTGGTTCGGGCTGGATTTTTGCCAAGCAGGATTCGTTGTTTTTCACATAAATTTGGCTTGAACACTTTCGCGGTCTGCACGTCTGGTGGGGGCGGCTTTCCTGATTCGGAACCATGATGCAGCCGCGACGGTACTTCATTTCCGGTGGTGCCGGCTTTATCGGCAGTCACTTTACGGACCGGCTCCTGTCAGACGACTCAGTGCTCGCCGTCTCGCTCTACGATAACTTTTCATCCGGCCGTGAATGGCACTATGAACATCATCAGAATGATTCTCGATTGCGCGTCATCCGAGGCGACGTGAAGGATCTGGACCGTCTAACGTCCGCCATGGAGGGTCACGACATCGTGATTCACCTGGCTTCTAATCCCGACATCGCACGGGCGGCAACGGAACCCGAGATCGACTTTCGGGAAGGAACGCTACTGACGAACAATGTCGTCGAGTCCATGCGCCGGACGGGAACAAGGAGCATTTTGTACGCTTCGGGCAGCGGCGTTTATGGTGACTTGGGCGAAAGGGAAGTCGACGAAGCCTATGGCCCCTTGATCCCTATTTCCACTTATGGAGCCAGCAAGCTTGCTGGTGAGGCCCTCATTTGTTCCTATTGCCACATGTTTGATTTCACGGGGCGTGCTTTTCGATTCGGCAATGTCGTCGGACCAAGGCAAACTCACGGCGTGGGTTTTGACTTCCTTAGGCAACTGATGAAAAATCCCGGCAAGCTGCGCATTCTCGGCGACGGAACCCAGAGCAAATCGTACATCCACGTTCGTGACGTGGTCGAAGCCGTCCTGCTGGCCTCCCGCAGTTCCCGAGAGCGTTTTGCAATTTATAACGTGGCCACGGACTACATTACGGTTACAGAGATCGCACATCTGGCGGCGGAATGTGCAGGTTTGAACCCGTCTGAGGTGAAATTCGAATACACAGGTGGAGATCGCGGTTGGAAAGGTGATGTTCCGATCGTTCGCCTCAACACGGATCGGATTCGCGGGCTGGGCTGGGTTTGTGGTTCCGGTTCGCGGCAGGCATTACGCGATTCGATGATGGCCATGCTGAATGACTTGAGAGCAGGCCGGTTGTGAGGATGTGATGTCATCAACGCGCGACGACTGGGACCAGCACTGGCAACAATACAGTGATACGGCCGAGCAGAATCCGGCGCAAAATTACCGTCGCGAGTTGATCGTATCTTTGCTTGGAGTGTCAGGTTCTGGAATGGGTGCCAGAATCGTTGACATCGGCAGCGGCCAGGGAGATATGGCTGCGGCGATTCGCGCTAGATTTCCGTCTGCGGAGATTTTGGGAATCGAGTTAGCACGATCGGGCGTTGAGATCTCTAGCCGCAAGGTACCGACCGCCCGCTTCGTGCAACGGGACCTCCTGGATCAAACGCAACCGCCTGAGGAACTGCGAGGCTGGGCGACTCATGCAGTCTGTTCGGAAGTCGTCGAACACCTCGATGATCCAGTCGTGCTGTTGAGAAATGCGCGGGCTTACATGAACGAACAGTGCTGTTTGGTTGTAACGGCGCCGGGCGGACCAATGTCGGCGTTCGACAAGCATATCGGACATCGAAAACATTGGCGGCCACGTGAGATCGAAAACTTACTGCGCGAAGGCGGCTACACTCCTGAACATGTGACCGGCGCCGGGTTTCCGTTCTTCAATCTTTATCGCTGCCTGGTGATTCTGCGTGGCAAAAAGTTGATCAGCGACGTCAGTGCGGGACCGGCAACCCGTGTTTCCTGGGCGGCGCGTGCCGCGATGGGAATATTTCACTTGCTGATTCGTCTGAATCTCAATTCCTCCCGACGGGGATGGCAGATGATTGCGAAAGCTCGAGTAGGCGGTTTAAAACACGGAGTGACATGCTGACGAGGACTGCTACTCCAGTACGTATGACCGCATGGCTCGTCTTCATCAGCCTCTCGTTCTGTTACTTGGCTTTGGCCCCAGGCTCGACGAATGGCAGAGGTTACGTCCCTGAAGACCTGCAGTCCGGGCTTGGTCTGCTTGCGAGTTTCAATGCGTGGGTGAAGGGCCGTCCGGTACCGCCGATCTTGTGGACACGCCACGGACCCGTGCCTGTTTTGCTCGATCTTCCGTTCATCAAACTTGGCAAGTTCTTCATATCACCGGATTTTGTGCTCTCACTGCAGCCGTTGTTGTTGACGGCGGCATTAATGGCGCTTGTTTACCTCTGGTTAAGAAAACTTTGTACGCCTGCTATGAGTCTCTTGCTCACGGTGGTCGGTGCTTTCGGCACTATGCTGTGGCCGTACGCGTACATAGGGTTGGAGACCAAACAATCCTTTTTCGTATTACTGGCGGGATACTTGGGGTTGGCTAGAGGGAAGCTACGCACCTGGCCCCACCTTCTCTTGTTCTCCACGATTTGTGCGCTTGCGATTTCCGTAAAATCCACCGGGATTGTGTTGTTCCCACCGATCGCCTACCTCGTTTACGTACAGTTTCGGCACGATTGGCGTTCGCATTGGAAGCAGGCATTGACTGTGATCCTGATCATCACCGGCCTTTGGGCGCTCGGTGCCGTCGGTTGGAATTACTTCTGGGGTCCCCTGGGCGGCGGTGCGAAAGCGCTGCAGGGGTGGACCACGAATTCTCTCTTTCAGTTTTTCGTGAACGCGGTCGGTATTTTTGGTTCCCCCATGAAGGGCGTTTTCATCTTCGCTCCGGTGCTGTTGTTCGGCATATATGCCGTTCCGCGCGCTTTGCGTACGCATCGGGAAACGGCAATTTTTGGTTTGCTCGTGACGGCATGCATCGTGGCTTTCCTCTCCATGCTAATCGTTACAGCGGATGAAGTGTGGGGTCCACGCTTTATGCATGTCGCCATCGCGCCCATTCTGATTATCATCGGCACCGCCAACCCTCGCTTTGAATGGCGGAAACACGTTCCGCTGGCGGTTCTTGGCGCGTTAGGTGTAGCGATCTCTTTTCTGGGTGCCTTCTACTATTACGGAGTCAGAGGCGCCGCTGCTGATAACACACGTCAGAATACGATGGAGTGGCTTGACGGTGACGGCGTCTGGAACGAAATCCGGTTCGACGCGCGCTTATTCAGCGTCTGGCTTAAAGGCGGCACTGAACCCGTACCGTGGGCTCCAGAACACGTGTGGGTTTGGAGCGCGCCGCCGGATGTGCAGCCCTGGAAGACCGTGAATTTGCGAGATTACGCCGCTCCACAGTCGTTCCTGCTCTTCTTTTGGAAAACTCCTTTAGAAGGTTCCAACCTTCTCATCTTCAGAGTCTGCTTGGTCTCACTTGTCCTCGGGCCTTTGTTGCTGGCCTGGGTCACCTGGAGGACGATCAAAGGCACGCCCGCTGCGACTCTTACACCCGCACTGGCACTCACAAAGGAGGAAATACGTGGCTAGGAAAGACACTCCTGGAGTGAAGAGACTCTCGCGCCGGCAATTCATGAGCGGTGCAGCCGCGATCGCCGTCGGTGGCAAGCTTGGTTTCGCGAAAACCTACGCAGAGCCACAACAGACCGCGACGACCCCAGCCGCGGACCTGGCTTTCATCAACGGTCGAATCCACACGATGGACTCGAACAACCGGATCGTGTCGCAGGCCCTGATCCGCAACGGCCGCTTCGCGGCAGTTGACGATAACATCCTAGGCCAGGCAGCCAATGTCAAGAGGGTCAACCTGATGGGCAAGACGGTTATCCCGGGGATTATCGATGCGCACAATCACATCGTTCTCGTCGGCAACCGGCCCGGATGGCACACGCCGCTCGAACACGTCTTCACGATTGCCGACGCGATTGCACAGTTGAAGTCGCGCAGCGCCGAAGTTCCGCGAGGTGAATTCATCACCACCATAGGACCCATCTCCGCGATGCAGTTCGTCGAGCGACGACTGCCCAACCTATCCGAACTCGACGCCGTTGACAGGCCTGTCTACATCCAGGCAGCGCAAGGCGGCACGCGGACGAACAGTGCAGGCAAGGCGTGGCTCGAGGCCAGAGGCGTGATGGTCGGGGCTGACGGCGCGATCACAGGTCCCGCGCTGGGGCTCGCGCTCCAAACCCTTCGCAAGGAACTCCTGACCCCAGACACGAGGAAGCGGACCGCGCTCGGCGCGTTGCAGTACTACGCGAGACTTGGCATCACCACGCATCGTGATTGCGGCGCGTTCCAGGCGGACGATCCCGCACCCGGTATCGCGAGCGAGAATACCTATACGATGCACAATCCGTTCCTCGCGCTGCACCGTGAAGAAAAGCTGCCGGCGCGGATGAGAATCGACTTTCTTCATCAGGACCCTCCTACTGCGAATCCATCGCTGCCGACGCTCTCACAGCGACTGAGGAATTCCTTTCCGTTTTTCGGCGACGACTGGATGAGGACAGGCGGGATCGGCGAGTTTACCGGCGGCGGCGTAGAGGGTCTGCGAGCGATCGCGAAAGCTGGGTGGCGTGGGGAGGATCACGCGCTGAATTTGGCAGGCGTGACGAACCTCATCAAAGACCGCGAGACCGTGAACGCGGAGATCCCGATTACGCAGTTACGCTGGATCATCTCGCACATTCCGGAGTTCCCTGTGGAACTTGCGAATCGGGCAAATGCCCTCGGCATTGGTGTCCTTGTGGGATGGGGCCCGCTCCGCACGGGCATGAACGTTGGACCGCCTTATCGCATGTTGATGGGTCATGCCATCAAGAAGGGCTACCACTCGGACGGCGGCGATATCACGGTGATCAACCCGTGGCTCAACTTCTACACGATCATCACAGGCCAAAATCTCGCCGGTCAGCCGATCCTCGGTGAACAGAACCTTACGCGCCAGGAGACGCTCTGGCTCGCGACGGCCGCCAACAAATGGTTTATCTGGGAGAATGACATCGGTTCGATTGAAGTCGGCAACCACGGCGACCTTGT
>DATFXZ010000743.1:0-4371 GCA_035315305.1 Terriglobia bacterium
AGGCGATCAGACCGTCTCTTTCGAGGAGATGAAGGCGATCGTCGACACCGCGCACGCGGCGGGCCACAAGGTCGCGATCCACTCCTACGGGCCCGACGGCGCGCGCGACGCCATCCGTGCGGGCACTGATACGCTCGAACATGCGACCGACATGGACGACGCCACAATCGCGGAGCTGGTACGCAAGCGAATCTGGTACGTTCCAACCATCAATCACAATCAGCACTATGTCGATCGCGCCGACGACGCTTACAAATTCTCCGCGCTAGCGAAACAGCATCTCCGCGATTACATCGAGCGTAATCTCATAACGGCGCAGAAGGCGTACAGTGCCGGTGCGCGGCTGCTCGTCGGCTCGGATGCCATCTACACCGCCTACGGATTGAACATGGAGGAACTGCGCTGGTTCGTGAAGCTCGGCATGTCCAACCAACAGGCGCTGCAATCGGCAACCGTGCTGCCTGCACAGATGCTGGGCATCGACAAAAGCTTGGGCTCGGTCGCACCCGGCTATATCGCCGATATCGTCGCAGTCGATGGCGATCCGCTCGCCGATATCGAGGTCGCGATCACCAAAGTGCGCTGGGTGATGAAGGCGGGCAGCGTTGTCGTCGACAAAACGAACCCAACGCCGGCCCGATAGCCGGGCCTCACCAGGTTTCAAGCAAACCAGCAACGCCTCATGCAGTGTTGCGATCCCAAGCGCTGCCCTTTCAAGTTTTCGGTATACCTTCTCCACATGGGCAACTTGGCGTATGTTAATACGCAATTTCGGCAATCGTTCGTGACACATTTGGCAATCCAGAAAGGAGTAGGTCGTGAAAAAACTGACTTTAGCTTTGTGCGGGATCTTGGTGCTTTCGGCCGGAATGGCATGGGGACAAGCATTCACGCCGAACGAGGCGGGCGTCACCATGGGACATTGGCATCTCAACACGCGTAACATCGAAGCCACCAGAAAGATTTTCTTGGCTATGGGCGGCGCAGAAGTCCAAGGCGATAACGCTCGGGTCCGATTTCCTGGCGTGCTAGTCATTTTGCGCGAGCAGACACCTACGGGCGGCACCGTTGGATCGGTGGTGAACCATGTCGGTTTCATTGTCCCGAATGTTCAGCAATCCGTTGCGCGGTGGAAGGCAGCGGGCGTTCCGGTGTTACCTGGTGGCAACGGCAGAACAGACCAAGCGTTTGTCGTGACACCCGATGAATTGCGCATTGAGATTCTGGAAGACAAGAACCAGAAGTTCCCCATCCAGCATCACCACGTGCACTTCGGTGTGCCCGAATCCGCAATACCGCAGATCCAGGCATGGTACGCGAAAACATTCGGCGCAAAGCCTGGCACGCGCGGGCAAAATCAAGCCGCAGACATTCCCGGCGCGAACCTGACATTCTCCAAAGCGGACGGCAAGACGGTGACTACCAAAGGCAGCGCGCTGGACCACATCGGCTTCGACGTCAACGACCTTGTAGCATTCTGCAAAAAACTCGAAGCCGCCGGTATCAAGCTGGACCGGCCGTATTCGAAAAATGCGAATGGCGTCGGCCTCGCGTTCATTTATGATCCCTGGGGCACATACATCGAACTGAACGAGCGGCCCAATGCTGTCTACATTCAGACAACAAGCAGAGAGTAAGTTATAGACTGTTTCAACTGTAAATTCGCGACAGTCATCGAGTGGTGCACCGGGCGGTGCGGGTGATTTTTCAAGAACCGGACGCTGACTCTAACGTCGGCCAGCACGTGCCGCCCAAGATGTCGACGCGCTTCAATTTGCCGTCCGCGAAGAATCCTGTCGACGCGTTGTCGGGTGACCAGAATGGATAGCTCGCTCCATCCCCGCCACGGGCTGTGCGGCAAGCGAATCCAACGGCCGCAGCCACAGTTGGGATTTGCGGCGCTCTATGAAGGGGTGAACGAATTAGCAAACTGCATTCAAAACGCTCGTTCTGGGTTCATGTACGTGTGTAAAACGCGGCATATAAGTAATGTACTCACCAAGGTCTGGAAGAGCACTACAGTTTGTCTTCTTCTCATTCTGAGTGCTTTCGTTTTCGTCGCGTACAGCCAAGAGAATAACAATGCTCTGGAAGTCCTTCGGATCCGTCCGAATTTTTATGTGATATCTGGGGCGGGTGGAAATATATCCGTGCAGACCGGACCAGACGGCACAGTCCTCGTAGACGCGGGTAGCGTCGAGGCTGCCGATCGAGTTGTCGCAGCTATCAAGAAAACCACCGAGCAGCCGATTCGCTACATTATTAATACGAGTGCAGACGCCGGCCATGTCGGTGGTAACGGTACATTATCGAGGGCCGGCCGGAGTATCTACGCCGACAATCTGATCAACATCGGAAAAGTTTTGGCTCCTCAGGCGGCAAAGTGAGAGTAAAAACCCGGAAGATGAGAAAGAAAAACCGAAAAAGGCGAATGGACTCGAGTGGCTGAATAGAATCGAGTGTCGAGTCGATTCGAAACCCTATTTTTGCGACGAAAAGTAGCTAGAGACCTCATCACCAGTTTTTCCTGTCATCTCGATGTCCGCGGAATAAGCCGTTGGGCATTTTCACGATAGATTGTCCGGCGCTGCGCATTGGAAAGCTTGCGGTAATTATTGACGCCTTCGACAGCTTCGGACGCTGGTCGAAGTGGAAAGTCGGTACCGAATAGGACATTCGACAAGGGGATTAACGCCAGAAGTGCATCAAGGGCTCCCGGATGATTGGCCTGTGCGATTTCGTAATAGAACTTTTTCAATTGGGGGTGTAGTCCGCAAAAATCTCATCCGAGCGCATACCGCCGCCATCGTGAGTGATTTAAGGAATCCGTATGCAATGCTATGCGAATGCTGAGTCGATCTCGTGATTTGCTGCGATGTATGGTCAGCGTCTTTCTGGACGCGCTGATTTTCTTTTGTTTCAGCCTTCGATCATCGTCGGCACTAGCTGCCGAGAATCTGTTTTTGCGTAAGCAACTTGGCCTTTATGTTGAGCGCAAGAAGAAGCCCCGTCGAGCCCCCGATTCTGTTCGTTTCACCCTGGCTCAACTCTCACGATTCTTCGAATGGCGTTCGGTCCTAACGGTCGTTAAGCCAGACACGCTGATCCGTTGGCATCGGAAAGGATTCCGGCTCTTTTGGAAGTGGAAGTCCCGGTCGAATGGTCGGCCAAGAGTTCCGATCGATCTCCGAAAGTTGATCGTCCACATGGCTTCGAACAATCCGACCTGGGGTGAGGAACGGATCGCAAATGAGCTTTTGTTGAAGATCGGAATTCAGATTTCGTCGCGCACGGTTGGCCGTTACATGCCGCACGGGCCGGCGCGGCGGAAGGTCCATTCTCAGCGGTGGATGACTTTCGTACGCAATCATGCCAAAGCCATTATCGCCGCTGACTTCTTTGTAGTCGTGACCGCGACATTTCGGTTCGTCTGGGTTCTCGTGGTCATGGAAATCGAGACACGACGCATCGTTCACCTAAACGTGACTCGGCACCCGACAGCGGAGTGGACAGTCCAACAGTTCAGGGAATGTGTCATCGGCGATGAAGGTTATAAATTCATTATTCACGACCGTGACAGCATCTATTCCGATGAAGTGGACTCTTCACTTCGAGCGTCGGGATTAAGAGTATTGAAAACGCCCTATCGCGCTCCGCAAGCAAATGCATTTTGCGAACGGCTAATCGGCAGTGCGCGTCGAGAATGCTTGGATTTCATGATTCCCACCAATGAAGACCATGTCCGATGGATCATGAAACAATGGGTAGTTCATTACAACACGTCGAGACCACACTCCAGTTTGGGACCTGGAATTCCTGACGCTAACTTTCCGAAGCCTCAGCTTCAAAGCAAACGGCATCGCGTTCCGAAGAACCATCGCGTTGCAGTGATGCCCATACTCGGCGGTCTTCACCATGAATACCGACTGCAAGAGATTGCGGCGTGAGAATCGCTGTCCCAGGATCGGATTTAGTTTTTGCGGACCACAACGGTCAGTTGATGTCGCAACGCGATGATCTCTGCTTGCATTGCCTGTGGTTGCTAAAAAACCTCATCGGCCTTCGGATTGTCGAACTTGCCGCGTTTTCGGCTGTTAAGCCTCATCCAACTATAGCCAACCTTATATTAATGTCGCTCAGGACCCGGTGCCTACAACCGTCCGGGTACGTCCGACCCTCCGGCTATCTCTTATTGAACCTTCCAAATTTGCAAGTAATTGAAAACAAAGGAGGCTCCTCAGGTAGGACTCGAACCTACAACCCTCCGGTTAACAGCCGGATGCTCTGCCATTGAGCTACTGAGGAGCAATGGCACGGACGGCGCGGTCTTCGCCGACGTGACCGAACGAATTTAACAGAGCGGGAAACGTG
>DATFXZ010000744.1:0-2602 GCA_035315305.1 Terriglobia bacterium
CCTACTTCCTGCCTTTTTTCCACCGCATCGTGAAACGTCTCCAACAACACCGGCAGGGATTTCCGCCGCTTGTCCGTAATAAATGCCAGCAGCTTGGCCAATTCCTGGACCTCGGGATTATCTGATTTTTCCGCCGGCGCGACGTCTTCAGCCGTATCCCGCCGGTGAGCTGCCATTACTTCCACGATCAAAACGGAATGATGAGCGGTCAGCGCTCGGCCGCTTTCGGAGACCAGGGTTGGATGCGGAACCTTTTCGGCGTCACAGACTTCCTTCACCGTGTAGACGACGGCGTTCGTGTATTCCTGGAGTGTGTAGTTGATGCCATGAGGGGAGGTCACTTCTCCCGCCTCATAGTTCACACCCAACCCGCCACCGACGTCGAGGTACTCGATTTCAACGCCGCGCTTTCTCAACGTCGAATAGATCCGGGCGATTTCCTTTACCGCCTGCTTGAGGTTCTGAATATCGAGGATCTGACTGCCCAGATGAAAATGAAGGAGTTTGAAACCATCGGCCACGCCGCTGGCCGTGAGCTCGTCCGTCATTTTCACGAGTTCGGGGATTGTGATTCCAAATTTCGACGCATCACCGCCGGACGCCGCCCATTTTCCCGAGCCCGATACAGAGACTCGAACGCG
Source organism: Terriglobia bacterium (assembly GCA_035315305.1). Lineage (GTDB taxonomy): Bacteria > Acidobacteriota > Terriglobia > 20CM-2-55-15 > 20CM-2-55-15 > 20CM-2-55-15. Next base: position 642 of record DATFXZ010000744.1, read on the forward strand.
AACACCGAACTTCGGACGCACGCCGAGTTCGCTTGCTAGAGGCAGCATCAGACGAAGCTCGGAGTATTTCTCCAGAATCGGGATGATGTTCTTTCCAAGCAGCTGGCCGATCAGCATCAGCCTCATCATCGTCCAATCTTTGTAACCGTTGCAGATCAGCAACGTGCGATCGTCTTCAAGATGAGGAAGCGCTGCGACCAGTTCAGCCTTGGATCCACACTCGAGTCCGAACCCAAACGCCCGGCCGGCTTCCAGAATCTCCTGAACCACCTCGTGAAGCTGATTTACTTTGATCGGATAAACGCCGATATAAGAATTTTTGTATTCAGCTTCTTCGATCGCCCTCCGGAAAGCACTGTTGAGTTCCGTAACGCGAGACCGCAAGAGATCCTGAAAACGGATAAGCAGGGGAAATTGAATTCTCTGCTGCTTCAGATCTTGCGCAACACTGAAAATGTCGATCCCGATCGGGTCTCCCAGAATCGGCCGGACCGAAAGATGTCCTTGCTCGTTGATGGAGAAGTACGACTCACCCCACAACTGCACTCGATACAGGTTTTCGGAGTCTTCGATCGTCCAAACTTCTTCTTTGGTTGCCACTTCTTTGGTCATAGGCAAAATTGCAGACTAGAGCAAAAGGGAAGGCGTCCGCAATAGAGATTGTGTGCGATTTAGTCTGCAAGAACGCGGTGACGCGTCTCGATGACCCAAGGCATCAGCAACAAACCCGCGAGCGGAACTGCGCCCACCCAAAACAGCATTTGCATGGCAGTTGCCAAAGCATCGGTTCCCATAGCAGAGACGCTGCCGACGACGAAAGGACCGATCGCCGCGACGATGCGTCCGGAGTTGTAGCAGAACCCGGAACCCGTCGCACGAAGACGCGTTGGAAATAGTTCGGGCAGATAGTAGGTAAACGACCCAAAGACGCCGAACACGGTGAGACCAATAAAGAAGTAGCCGTACAGGCGATCATACGGGGGGAGATCCAGTCCGAACGTCAGCATGAGGGAAAGTCCGGACAGGAAGAAATAGACTATGTACATGGGCTTTCGTCCCAGGTGCTTCGCGAAGGGGATTGTCAGCAGGGTTCCAATCAGACCACCAAGGTTGAAAACATTGGTGGCAAATTTGACCCATTCCTGAATCAGTTGCTGCGTAGCGACTCCGGCCAGACCCTGCAATGATGCTTCGGCGTTCGCCAGACCCGTCGCCACCGTGCCGATGAAGGCGTTGCTGCTCCACCAGGTGATCAGCGCCACAAGCGCCATGCCGAGGCCGCTGAGCGTAATCGTTCGGAATTGCGGCGAAAACAGCTCAGAAAGCGAGGGCGTCGCAGCAACGCTGACTTTCTTCCAACGTTCAGGCTCCTTGATAAAGAAGCGCACGACGAATGCGACGGCAGCCGGAACGAGGCCGAACAGGAATACGTACCGCCACGCGACTTCCGGCCGTGATGGAAGCGCGACGCCTTGGATCCAATACGTCACGTAAGTCGCCAGGAACAGGCCCATAGGCGCCGACGTGTACAATAACGCACCGGCTTCGACACGCCGTCGCTCCGGAACCACTTCAGCCACCATCGAAGCCCCGGCGGCCCATTCGCCGCCGATTCCGAGGCTGGCAATGACGCGGAAGAGAATGAGAAATGCCATGTTCGGCGCAATTGCACAGAGTGCCGTCCCAATGGCGTACATAGCCATCGTCAGCAGTAGCGTTCGTGTCCGGCCGATACGGTCGCAGATGCGTCCAAAGAGAATACCGCCGATGGCCCAACCAACGAGAAGCACGGACGTGACGATGCCGGCGTATCTTAATGTCGCAGCTCGCGCCTCCGGCGATCCGATCTGCAGTCCAAGCAGCGTCGGGACGCAATTCGGCGCCACGTAATTGAACAAAAGCCCATCAAAAATGTCGAAGCCCCAGCCCAGCCATGCCGCGAACAGGACCAGCCATTGATA
>DATFXZ010000745.1:0-12466 GCA_035315305.1 Terriglobia bacterium
TTGTGAAGCACTTCGTCAATTTCCAAGAGAAGGCCACGCTCGAGGCGGCAATTCAGCAGACGCTCGGCAAGTAACCGCTACAACGTCTCGCGGAGCAAGTACCGTAAAGTTGGTTCCAATTCCTTGTGTTTGAAAACGAACCGTGAGGCGATCAGCTTCGCGGGTTCCACACGCGCGCTCGCGAGTAAGAGCGCGTCGGCCATCTCGCCAAAGGCAAGCCGGGCAGCGAAGGCGGGCAATGGAAAGATAGTGGGTCTGCCGAGGACTCGGCCAACTGTTTTCGTGAACTCGAAATTTGTAACAGGAGAAGGTGAAACTGTATTCACGGGCCCATGAAGTCCAGCTGCCTGGATGCAATGAACAATAGTGCTGCAGACATCGTCCAGAGAAATCCAGCTCCAATACTGATTACCGGAACCGATCTTTCCGCCGACTCCCAGTTTGAAAGGAAAGAGCATTTTTCCTATCGCGCCGCCATGTGCGCTAAGGACGAGTCCTGTTCGAAGATGTACAACGCGCACACCTTGTCGAGTGGCTACACCCGTCGCAGCCTCCCATTGGCGGCACACTTCTGATAGAAAGCCGTTCCCGGAAGGACTTTCTTCGCGCAAGACTTCACTGCCACGGTCTCCGTAATATCCTGTCGCTGAAGCACTCACCAACACTCGCGGAGGCGGATCCATTCGGCTGATCGTTTCCGCAATCAGCTTCGTACCGTTCACACGACTGTCGATGATTTGTTGCTTCCGCGCAGCAGTCCAGCGACCCGAAGCGATGTTTTCACCTGCGAGATGGACGACGGCGTCGGCGCCGGAGAACACTGAAGCATCGATAGTCCCGCTAGCGGGATCCCACTGTTCCGGTCGCTTCAAGCGCACGACTTCGTGTCCGGCGCTCAGCAGCGACGGCACAAGCGCCGAGCCCACGAGTCCGCTCGAACCCGTTACAGCGATTCTCATTCTGCGATTTTACTATTTTTTTTCGACGTAGCCTTCGAGGGTGTGGTGCATTTTGTAGTACTTACCGGCGTCATTCAAGTCCGGCTTTCCGACAGAGGTGTGGCAGAACGCACACGGTTTGTTTTCTTTTTTGGTGAATTCCGGGGTCCCGACCGCAAACGGCGCGAATAGCAACGCTACTGAACCGGTTATGGCTAAGGCCCTGAAAAGCTTCTTCACTTGGATCTCCTCGTGCCTCCTAGAGTTACGGTAGGATAGCACCATGCCACGCTTTATGATTGGACTTCTTGCTGCCGCATTTGTAAGCGGGACGCTGGTTTTAGGCCAGGGTCCGGATTACACGCTAAAGGTAGATGTGCCATTTGTTTCCGTGGATGTGACGGTCCAGGATGCAGGCGGCAAGATGATCAACGACCTGTCTGCCAATGCCTTCAGCGTATATGAAAATGGAATTCGGCAGGCAGTCGTTCACTTCCTGCCCGTATCCACCCCATACAACATCTTGTTGCTGTTCGACCGCAGTGGGAGCACACAAGACAAATGGCTCCTCATGCAACGAGCTGTTGCGGGATTTATTACCAGCTTGCGGCCGCAGGATCGAATCCAAATCGCAACATTTGATTTCGAGGTCGAGACGCAATTGCCGTGGACCAGCGATCGTCGAAAGGCGTTAGGTATTCTGCCGCAGTTGGTTCGCGCAAATCGGATCGGAGGAACAGATTTTTACCATTCGGTCGACCAGACACTTCGACGTGAATTTAAGAAGACGGACGGCCGTCGTGCTCTAGTCGTCTTGACAGACGGGCGGGACACAGCATTATACAAGGATGCAGTGAACAGGAATCGGCTGCTTGAACCTAAAAACGATCGGGTATATCAAAGGCTTGTCAAGTTGGCCCGCACCCAACGGATTCCTATCTATTTCGTGGCTTTTAATACGGACAAGAATTTCCAGCCTAACCTGATTGGCGGAGATGAATATCGAAGCCTGAAAGTGATCTTTCCAAACTCGAGCCTACCAGATCGGTACCTGGCGGGCGTCCGTGCACGGATGGAGGAAGTCGCCGAAGCTTCGGGCGGACGTGTGCTTTTTCCAGACCGATTAGAAGATATCGTTCCCTTGTACCAGCAAATCGCGAACGAACTCGGAACTTCTTACACAATTGGATACATTTCATCGAACGGCGCAACCGATGGTTCTTTCCGTAGAATCGAAGTGTATGCGACGGAGGCTGATGTCCGACTCACGCAGTCGCGAAGTGGATACTACGCAAAATGACAAAGGGAGCCAGAGGGAATCTGGCTCCCGCTCACAACCAAGGTGAGTTGGATTCGGACTAGTTCGTCTGTCGAGCGCCAGTTGATTTCAGCACGCGAATTTCGACACGGCGGTTTTGAGCGCGTCCTTTAGACGTCTTGTTATCGGCGACCGGATTTTCTTTTCCAAGTCCCACGACAGAGATCCGATATAACGGAACATTCTTGCCGACGAGGTAGCGTTCAACGCTCTCAACGCGGCGCTGGCTGAGGCCAACATTGTACTGCTCGCCACCCCTGCTGTCTGTGAATCCCTGGAGCTCTACCATATAACCGCTACGCTGTCCGGACAGATCACTCGCTATTTTGTCCAGCGTGCTCTTTGCAGCAGCATCTAGGGTCGCGGAATTGTTCGCGAATGTGACCGTCTCCTTTTGGCTCTCGGTGTAGGCGTCGGTCATATTGGCAAGCCGGCCTTCGAGCGTCGTAATGCGAGTGTTCGCACCTTGAACGCCCTGATTGGCAGTGTCCGCCTTTTTATCTGCAGCCTGTGCGGCTTGTTGCGCTGTATTCGCTGCCTGTTGCGCTGTGTCGGCCTTTTTATCGGCAGCCGCGGCATTGGCTATGCCTTGCTGCGCGCGCTTGTCAACCGCATCGATGCGTTCCGCGTTCTCTTTCACGCCATTCTGGGCTTCCTGGATTGCAGGTTCGAGAGACTGCGTCTGAAGTCGAACATACTTTCGCGTCGCACATCCTGACAACACTAAGACTCCGGCCAGTATGACAAGGCTCGGAGTTGAAAATCGTCGAATTGCAGTAACCATGAACTTTCCCCCTGTCTGTGAGCTCAAATCAAATTGGAATACCGAGTACATCGACATATTCTATTCAGGTTGGCAAGCGTAGTTGCAATACTTTCGTGAGAGGCTGTTCACGTTGGGTTCCACGAAGACCGATTAAGGCAAGGCGATTCTAATTGCCGGGGAAACAGAGAAAGCTGGACAGATTCTCTTTCCGTACGATGGCAACGCAATTCCACTGAGTGGAAAAAACGGAACCATTGCGTGGAGAGAAAAGTGCAGGGCAGCCGAAGCTGCCCTACGCATTGTTTCCAGGGAGTGCGTCAGCGCCCTCGATTGACAGCTTTCTTCAACTCTGCGCCGGGGACAAACTTCGTCACTTTCTTGGCAGGAATTTTCAAAGGAGCGCCGGTCTGTGGATTGCGTCCGGTTCTCGCCTTGCGCGAACTCACCGAAAAGGTTCCGAAACCTACGAGTGTTACCTTGCTACCCTTCTTCAACGTCGATACAACACCATCGATCGCGGAATTCAAAGCGTTGCTCGCTTGAACTTTCGAAATCTTCGAGTCTTTCGCGATCTTGTCAATTAACTCGCCCTTGTTCATCTGTGTGCTCCCTCCGTCGGAATTGGATTATCTCTCATGTCATTTCTGCCTTAGACGTTGCGGGTTATATCGCACGGTATAGGCGGTGTCAAGCGAGTGTTTGGAATTACGGACAGCGGAAACGCACGGCTGACGCGGCATTCAGACATTTGCTATATCGAGAAAACTTGACAAATCGTCTACATGTTATAAAGGTCGGCGATGGCACATCGAGTAACACTGATTCCCGGCGACGGTATTGGGCCAGAGGTTTCCGCTTCAGTCCTGCGCGTTATCGAAGCAACAGGCGTCGAGATCGATTGGGAGCGATTCATAGTCGGAGGTCACGCGCAGGATTTGGCCGGCTCTTCACTGCCCGATGAAGTCATCGAATCTGTTCGGAGAAATCGCGTCGCGCTCAAAGGCCCTGTTGAAACGCCCGTCGGAAGCGGCTTCGAAAGCGTCAATGTGCGATTGCGGAAGATACTCGACCTCTATGCCAACCTGCGTCCAGTACGGAATCTGCCGGGCGTTCCGTCGAGGTTCGGTGAAGTGGACCTCATTATTGTCAGAGAAAACACAGAAGGCCTGTATTCCGGCCTCGAACATGAGGTCGTGCCCGGTGTCGTCGAGTCGCTGAAGATCATGACGGAAAAAGCGAGTACACGAATCGCCGTGTTTGCGTTCGAATACGCGAAGAAGTTCGGCCGGAAGAAAGTGACTGTTGTCCACAAAGCAAACATCATGAAGAAATCTGATGGACTCTTTTTGCACTGCTTCCGAAAGGTGGCGGTGAACTATCCAACTATCGAGCACGATGAAAAGATCGTAGACAACCTGTGCATGCAGCTTGTCATGAATCCATATCAATTCGACATGCTTCTGATGGAGAACTTGTACGGGGACATCGTGTCGGATCTCGCCGCAGGTCTCGTTGGTGGTCTCGGCGTTGTCCCCAGCGGCAACATCGGCGAAAACGCTGCGCTGTTCGAAGCCGTTCATGGTACCGCTCCCGACATCGCCGGAAAAAATCTCGCGAATCCGACCGCATTACTTATGTCTGCCATCATGATGTTGCGACATATCGGCGAACGTGCAGCGGGTGACCGTATCCAAGCTGCATTGAACAACGTATTGGAGAAGCGCGAAAAGGTCACGCGCGACCTCGGCGGCAGTGCTTCCACAAGTGAATTCACCGACGCGATCATTGCTGCGCTGTAGAGCATGCCGGAGGCGTGCTGGGATATTAGCCTGGCACCGCTGTGCGGTGCCCCTGCATTCACAGAATATGTCGGCCCCCATCGACGTGGATCACTTCACCGGTGATGTAATCGTTTTCGATGAGGAAAACAACGGCGTTGACGATATCCCTTGGTGACCCTGCACGTTTCAAAAGAGTCCGTTCAATCGCCAACTGTTTCTGCTCTTCCGTGTAGTAATCAGGAAACAAGACTGGACCGGGGGCAATCGCATTCACTTGAATATCCGGAGCATAGGCTTTCGCGAGTCCGCGGTTCACGGCAATCAAAGCTGCCTTCGACACGCTGTAGGGGAGGTAACCCGGCCAAATCACTTCACCCGCCACATCGGCGATGTTAATGATCTTCCCGGCTCCCGATCTGCGCATCAATCGCGCCGAGTGTTGCGCAATGAAAAACGGCGCCTTTGCGTTTGTCGCCATTTGCCCGTCCCAATGTTCGGGTGTGGCGTCATCGGCTGTAGCTGGAGAAAACATCGAAGCGCTGTTCACTAGGATGTCGAGGCGTCCGAATTTTTCATCGAGTGCGCGGAACATCTTTTCCATTGCGGTTGTATTTGTCAGCTCTGCTTGAAATGCGGCACCGGTATCCCCGGCGACTTCTTTCGCTTCAGTCGCACTGGATCTGTAATGCACGGCAATCCGTGCTCCCCTCCGCGCAAGTTCGAGTGCGATTTCCCGTCCAATACGTTTGGCAGAGCCCGTGATTAATGCTACCTTCCCGTTTATGTCCATAAATAAAGTTGCCATTATAACTGGCGCGAGCCGAGGCATCGGCCGGGCTATTGCGAAGAAACTGTATGAAGAGGGGGCAAGCATGGCATTGTGCGCTCGTTCGCCGATAAGGGACTTTCCGGACGAACGATCGCTCGCAGTCACGATGGACGTTCGCGATCAAAAGAGCGTTGATGCGGGCATTCGCCGCATCGTGGATCGATTCGGAAAAATTGATATTGTGATCAACAATGCCGGCATCGCCGGCGTCACCCCTGTCGATGCGGCGGCCACTGCACCATGGGTGGACATTATCCAAACGAATCTCATTGGAACCTATTACGTAACGCGCGCAGCGGCTCCGCATGTTCCCAACGGCGGCCGTGTGATCATGATTTCTTCTGTACTTGGCAAATTCGGCGTGCCTGGATACACAGCTTATTGCGCCGCAAAGACGGGACTCATCGGGTTTACGCGCTCGCTGGCACTGGAATTGGCGCCACGCAAAATCACCGTGAATGCGCTTTGCCCCGGTTGGACAGATACCGAAATGGCTCGCGCCGGCATGCGCGAGATTGCCGCATCTGCCGGCATATCTGTCGAAGAATTCAAAAAACGCGCGATGTCGCAAGTGCCGCTCGGCGAAATGGTCGAGCCTGAGGAAGTCGCGAACCTCGTTGCCTTCCTGTGCGCTCCAACCGGCGACAAGATTACCGGCCAAGCCATTAGCATCTGCGGTGGATCAACACAGGCATAGTGCTGTTCATTTCGCATATTTTGCGAATATAGTTTGCGTAATCGTTCGATCGGAATTCCAGGAGGATGGCAATGATCACGAGCTTAGCTCTTGCCTTTGCTGCTGCGCTTGCGCAACAAGCCACGTGCGATAGTTTGAAGACACTCTCGCTCCAGAACACGAAAATCACAACCGTCGAGTTCGTACCAGCCGGTCAATATCAAGCCCAGGGTCGCGGCGGACAACGGACAGCCGGGCCTCAACTGCCGGCGCATTGCCGTGTTGCTGCCGTCTTAACTCCATCGCCAGATTCCCACATCGAAATGGAATTGTGGCTTCCAGTCGACAACTGGAACGGAAAATTTATTGCCGTCGGTAATGGCGGATGGGCCGGATCCATCGACACCGGCGCAATGGCGACGAGTCTCGCCAGAGGCTATGCCACGGCATCAAACGACACAGGACACAAGGGCGGCAGCGGCTCCTTCGGCATCGGTCACCCTGAAAAGGTTGTCGATTTCGCGTACCGTTCGATGCACGAAATGACGCTTCAATCGAAAGCCATCATTAACGCGTTCTACAAGCGCGCCCCTCAACTCTCTTACTACAACGGATGCTCAACGGGTGGTCGCCAGGGCCTGATGGAAGCACAGCGCTATCCGGACGACTTCGACGCCATGGTCATTGGCGCACCCGTATACAACCATCTCCGACTTCACGCTTCCCAGATGGCGAAACAAACAGACATGCTAAAGGATGTCTCCAAGATCCTGCCTCGCGACAAACTGACGCTCGTCAACAATGCAGTCGTCGCCGCCTGCGATGCGAAGGATGGAGTGAAGGACGGAATTATTAGCGATCCTGAATCCTGTAAATTCGATCCCAGGACTTTGATGTGCTCTGAATCGAATAAGGAAAACTGTCTTACTGCCGCGCAGGTCGAAACGGCGAAAACAGCATATGGCGCCATCAAGACAAAAAAGGGTGAGCTCGTTTATCCCGGATCGTCGCCCGGCTTTGAACTGGGTTGGCGCATGCCGGAGCCTGGTGGTGAACCGCCGGCCGTGGCGCTGGATTCATTTCGAGTTGCACACGAAGATGCAAATTGGAATGGACTGAATTTTGATTTGGACGGTGATTTCGCGCTCGCCGTGGAAAAGGTCGGTTATATCGATGCGATCAATCCTGATCTATCGAAGTTCAAAGCACGTGGTGGCAAGCTCCTGATCTATCACGGCTGGGCGGATCCGGGACCGGCTCCCCAAAATACGATTAATTACTACTCGGCAGTACAGCAGAAAGTTGGCGGCGCGACAGATGATTGGATGCGGCTTTTCTTCTTACCCGGAGTTGGACACTGCGGTGGTGGCGTTGGACCGGACCGTGCCGACTTTCTTAGTGGGTTGGAACAATGGCGAGAATCGGGAAAGGCGCCCAATCAGATCGTTGCTTCTCGGACACGAAACGGACAGACGGATATGACTCGGCCGCTCTGTCCATATCCGCAGATCGCGAAGTGGAACGGAACAGGCAGCACGGATGACGCGAAAAATTTCGTCTGCAGCCAGCGATAATCTGACGCCTACCGTGCTAAGAGAGCTGCGCGCTGCGGAGCCGTCAGCAACTTCAAAACCTTGGCCAGCGTCTCGCGCTGAAGCTGATCGAGCTTGGCTTTGTCGGGAGGCTGGCCTTGCGATTCCTTGATCAGCTGAATCCGAGCCTGATTCTGCTCATCGAATAGCGGCTGAATCTGCGTACTCTGATCGTCCGAGAAAGGTGCGCCGGCGTCTTCAAGCGTCAGCTTGATTGCATCAAATCCACCTCGCGACTTGACCTGATCCTTGTACAACTTCTTGAGCAATGTCTGCTGCTCCGGACTGAGTACCGGCGCCTCAGCGATCTTTCCCAGGAGCTGATCGTTGAGACGAATGATTTCCGGTGCCAGCTCATCCATACTCGGAAGGTTGGCGGCAGGCGTTGCTGCAGGTGTCGGCGTCGCGGCCCCCGGAGGTTGTAGTTCAGCGATGCGTTTCTGCAGCCTTTGCCGCATGACGGGGATTTCGCTGTTCACCAGAGCAGTCAGAGCTGTTTCTTGTTCCTTGGACAAAGGCGTGTTCGCTCCCGCCAGGATTTCTCGAAGACGCATCAGGCGATCAGCAGGAGGAGTATTGGGAGCGCCTCCACGTGCAGGCGAAGGACCCCCTCGCCCGGCCGGCGTCCCCCCTCGCGCGGGTGTATTCCCACGAGGCGCTGGAATATTGAGCAAACCGCTGACATCACCACCTAATCCAAGATCGATCTCCTGTCCAAACATCGGACTCGCCAGGAATGAAAGAGCGACGAGCAAGATGACTCGCGTCATGGCTTCTTCGCAAAACTCCTTAAAAGGTGAAATTCAGTCCGAGAATTATAAGCCGGCCCTGCGCAGCCCCTGTCGATTTACCAAATAACGGCGACGTCAGGACACCCGAATAACCTCGATTTTGAGTGTTGTTCAGCAAGTTGATCACATTCACCGTGAAGTTTGCTTTCGGTCCAGGAGTATTCGTAGCCGGCTGGCCACCAATAACGGCCGGACCGCCCGGCCCAGAAATAATCATCTGCGGCGCCGCAGGGTTGGGTGCTCCCGCATTGTTGCCCGCTGTCTGTTGTTGGCCTTCCGGTTTGCGCAAGGCGAATTGTTTCGTGAAATTCATTTGCACGTTGTAAACGCCCGGACCGGTGAGCGAGTTACGAGCAATACCAGCGGGACGATCGTTTATCGCTTGATCGCCATTGTTGTCCAACCCGGTGGTCAGGCTGTATGGCCGTCCTGAATTTGCAGTCACCAGGAACGATAACGTCGTCGTTCGCGGCATACGGAGACTCACATTTCCAATCATTCGATGCCGCGCATCGAACGAAGACAGCGCCCATTCCGAGCGCCAGTCGTATTGGTTCACCGCTGAAGCATTATCTCGGGCCCATCCAAGCGTGTACTGAACAAAGCCATTGATGCCGATCTTTGCAATCGCAAAATTATTCGGCGTGTACAACCGAACTCCCATATTTTTCGAAAACGACTCGCCGGCCGATTCGAACTGATAAATGTTGCCGGCGAACGGATAAAGCGGCCGCATTCGATCAACTTCCTCTCTCGCCGCAGCCTGCACGAGGGGCATTCCGAAATTCAGGCGATTGAAAAGATCATCAGACAAGGGCGTGCCCGGATAAGGCGCGTTGATATTCCTCGTTCGAACCTGATGGACGCCGCGCGTGACGTCGTACGAAACCGTAAACCTCCAACCTTTCTTCAAGCTCTGCTCCAGCGTGACTGCAGAATTGACGCTGTAAGGAGCCGCAAGGTTTGGATCCAGTTTCCGGATCGACCCATTGTTCGTGGAACTTGTGCCGGCCCCATTCTCAAAGGGATTGGGATAGGACGGGTTGAGTATGACTATTTCGACTTGTCCTCCGGATCCATCCTGCCGCAACACCGTTTCGCTATTTCCGATGTTGAATACTTGATAGAAGAGACGTCCGCCTGCGCGAAGGACTGTTCCGTTCCGCGGCTGATATGCAATCTGGAACGTCGGACCCAGGTTATTGTAGTCGCGGAGATTCGTCTGCGCCTGATAACGTACGCCCGCGCCGAGATTCACCTTCGGATTGACTCGCCAGTCCGCCTGAATAAAAGACGCAAATTCCAATTGACTGACATTGACGACCGGATCGCCCGTCGTTTGCCTGAACGTAATCGGACGGCCCGCCAGATAATCGTCGAGACTGGAGAATGTAAAGACGCCCAGATAGTTGGTCTCCGACGAACTGTAGTTCTTGTTGTATGTCCAGTCTGTGCCGATTTGCAGGTTGAGCGACGGCTTCACAGTCCAGCGGATGGTGTTACCGAAGTTATAGTTTGTACCTCGCCTGCGCGTGCGGTTCTGCGCGCCGCCTGAGTTGAATGCATCGAGAACGTTGATCGCGACGGCTTCCGTCACCGGCAACTGCGAATTCTGATTGTGGAACATGTTGTATCGAACTTCGCTGATGAGTGTCGGCTTGATGATAGCCCTCTCGCTGAGCTGGAAATTCCAATTGTGGCCTTTGAAGTTTGTTGCTCGTTCGGGCAGCGTAAAACCGCCGATCCCCTGATTCCGGAATTCGTTCGTATTGTAGCTGCCCGCAAAATTGAATGTGTTGTTCTGAGTCAGAAAGAGCTGTCCCGTCAGATTAAGGAACTGGTTCTTTGTGGGACTGAATACTTCGGTGCTTACATTACCATCCGGTGTTACCGCGCGAACCGCCGTTCCTTCCTGTTCGATCTGCAGTGTACGTGCATTGAATCTTAGTGTTAGTTTGCCGGGAATAACCGGACCCCCGTATGACGTCACAATCTGTCGCTGGTGCTTACGCGGTTTGCTTTCGGCCAGAGGGTTCTTCGCGTTCAAGCCGGCATCGTTGTAATTGAGATTGAGATTGCCACTCCATGGCCCAGTGCCCGGCTTCGTGATGATCTGAATGCGAGGGCCGCCCGTACCCTCTGCACTGAAAACGTTCGTATCGATGATGATTTGCTGAATCTGATCACGAGGCGGAATGCGGCCGTTGCTGAATCCGTCGACAAGAAAACTGGCCGTCGACCCTGCGGCGCCAGTTCCTGCAGCCAGAGCCTGGAGCTGCGCCATGAGCGCATCTTCGTCCTCGGGCAAATTCTTGATGTCATCGCCCGCGATGGTTGTAGACGTTAGTTTCGCGTCATCTTCAAGACTGACTTTATCGTCGGGCTGCCCAACATCCACGACTGCGTTTAGGGTTGCGAGCGCCAACGTAATCGACAGCGACCGCATGTTGGGCGCTACACGAACATTCTGTTGATGTGACCTGAACGCTGCAGCCGAGGTCTCAACTCGATATTCACCGGCCGGCAATTCAAAAGAAAAGTTTCCGGTGCTGTCCGATTTCCCTTCTATGACGACGCGATTGCCTTGCGATATTTTTACGTCCGCCTCTGGAATGACTGCACCCGAAGGGTCCAGCACGGTGCCTCTCAATCGAATTGCTTGCGCATTCACAACGGACGCGCTTAGCAAAAGGATCGTGAGCGCGAGGAAGTTCCACAGCCTCATATGATGACCTCTTCACTCAATACCGATGGCGAACAATTAGTGATGAGCGAGTAATTCCACGCAGCAGACAAAACGACGCGCTTCCCCAAGCACGAGTCTCACCAATCGCGCACGCATTCCCGATCATCGAGGTGATAACGAGAGACACTACATGCGCTGTCCGCTTCTGGGATCGCGATCTACAAAAGCGGACAGTCGGAAACTCTGGACCTGCTACATAGACACTGGAATGCGGGAATTGGTTACGAAGAATCTGTCGCTTTGAGGATTCACTTCGATCGCGGCTGATGAGTTCCGGAATTCTTAGTGGTCCGGATAGTCGTACACGCCCCGTCCCACTTTCTTTCCGAGCCGGCCAGACTTGACGTATTTCACAAGCAGTGGACAGGGGCGGTATTTATCGCCGAGCGTTTTATGAAGGAAATTGAGAATACTCAGCCGTGTATCGAGGCCTACGAGATCGACCATCTCGAATGGACCCATCGGATGATTCAGTCCAAGCTTGAGTGCCTTATCGATATCGCGGGCGCTGGCGACACCTTCCTGCAGCATGAAGAATGCTTCGTTGCCGATAAGTGCGTTGATTCGTGATGTAACGAAGCCGGGGGACTCCTTCACTTCCACTGTTTCTTTGCCCATTTTCTGCGACACGGATTCGGCGAGGCTGAACGTCTCATCAGACGTCTCCAGACCACGAATGATCTCGACGAGCTTCATTTTATGGACAGGATTGAAAAAGTGCATCCCAATGAACTGTTGTGGCCGCTTCGTCGCGCCCGCCATTTCGGTGATGCTCAAAGCAGATGTATTCGAAGCGAAGATCACATCAGAGGCACAAATGCGATCCAGGCGAGCAAACAGATCGAGCTTCAGTTCGATCTGTTCCGGGACCGCTTCTATAATCAGGTCCGCATTATTGACGGCATGCTCGAGGTTCGACTGAAGATTCAGGCGAGATAACGTTTCTTCAATAGCGTTGCTTTCGATTTTGCCGATCTCGGCACTTTTCTGCAAATCGCGCCGGATTTGGCCACGAGCTTTTTCCAATAG
>DATFXZ010000746.1:0-8212 GCA_035315305.1 Terriglobia bacterium
GGAAAGTTGGCGTCGTAGCAGATGTTGATTCCCAGGCGCATGTCTTCCACAGAATGCACTTCGAACGGCCGATCACCGTAGGTCACGAAACGATCCGCTCCGAGCAGCGGCAAGTGAATCTTTCGATATGTCCCGACGATTCCGTTCGGACCGGCGAGGACGGCGGCGTTGAAAAGCCGCTCACCGTCCGATTCGAGCATGCCGAATAGCGCATAGCAGCCGGTGTCCATGCAGGTGCGGCTCAAATAATCCGTAGCGGGACCAGGAATAGGTTGCGCCACAGTAGCGGCTTCGGCGGGACCCTCGAAGCAGTAACCGGAGACCACACACTCCGGAAAGATCACGAGCCTGGCTTCGGCGCGCGCCGCATGGCGGCAGTACGCCGCCATGCGGGCAAGGTTGCGGGCGGGAGCGGCAAACTCGACATTCATCTGCACTCCGGCAATCTTCATCGGGATTGCTTTCTGGACAACGGGGTGATCGACTCGACGATTTGCTTCAATTCGGCAGGTTCGATCGTGCGATTGATCTCGCGTACCCGAGCGAGCAATTTATCGACAAACGCGGGCGTCGGAGTCAGCCCCATTTCTTCGAGTACAGCCAGCGCTGCGCCGCGCCCGCTCATCGGAGAAAGCAAAAAACGAGGCCGCGCCGCTCGAGACAAGACGGACGGCGGGGAATAGAGGAGAACAGAGAGATCGGACCGTCCTCGTTCAATCGCTTTTCGCGCGGCAGCGCAGTGCGTGCCCGTCGCCGAAGCGAAGGTGTACTCACCGAAGAAGGGATATAGCTTTTTGAGGTGCTGTCCAAATAGCTCGTGGCACTTTTGCTGGTATGCGTGGAAGGGGTCCCAACGGATAAAGTCGATCTCTGAGGACAGGTTCAACAGGATGGAGTCGAGCGCGGCATTACCGTTTCGCTCGCCGATGCCGAGCATCGTTCCGTGAACATAGTGCGCTCCGCAGGCGATGCTCTCGAGCGAGTTTGCAATGGCGAGACCTCGATCGTTGTGACCGTGCCATTCCAGGCCAACCTGTGCATCGCGCAGCCAAGGGCACTGCGTGTGCAAGAACTCGAAGATGTGCGCCACGCCTTCCGGTATCGCGACTCCCGCCGTGTCGGCAATCACGAGCCGGGTCACGCGATGATCCGCTGCCAAACGCGACGCGGCCGCAATCGCCGCGGGTGGCGTGCGAGTCGCGTCTTCCAGGGCGAGACGGATCTGGCTGAAATGCCTCCGAGCAAAAGTGAGACCTTCGTCGAGCCGACCAAGTAATGCCTGTTCTTGCCAACCCTCGACAAACATTCGCAACGCGCTCAAGGAAACGAAGACGTTGGCGCCAACGTCGATGCCGGCAGCGTCACGGAGGCGCAACACGGCTTCGATGTCGGTTGAGTTCAGCCGCGAGAGAATCCACGTCTGAATCGATGCTCCGGATTGCCGGCAATGCCGTAACAATGCCAGAAGATCGGCCTGCGCATCTTCGCGCTGAACCATACCCACGATAACATCGGAAATTCCGCTCGCGATCATGTGGTCGAGGAACTCACATTTCGCGGCGACCGACAACGCCGGTACATACGGCATCTGGAGTCCGTCGCGAATGGTTTCGTCGACGACACCGCGCAATGTATCCGGGCAGCGTGGCTCGCCCCACGAGTGCGCGAGGTCTTCGTACTTCGGAATGCCATTCATGATGCGGCACCGCTCGTTTCAGGCACTCGATAGAACTTATCCTTCACCGGGCAGATCGTGTTGCGCAGCTTCAGGAGCTCGATGCGCCGGTAGATCAAGTCCGCCAGCCGCGTGTTTCTCGCGTTTTGATGGGCCTCGAATGGATTGATCTCCTCGCTCATGCAGGCCATGAAGCGGCCCTCGTTGTCGATGGACATGCCGAGTGTCCACGACGCGCACCCGAGCGTCAGGATCTGAAGTGTTGCCTGCTTGTCCGAAAGGTCTTCGAGTTCGGCTCGAATCTCACGGGCCCGGTCGACAGTAAACATGCGATCCATGTTTACTTTGGCGGCACCGTGGAGGCTAGGCAGCTTCAGTATCGCGAGCGCATTGAGATCATGGACGAACTCCAACAGAGCATGACGCTCGTCGTAGTTCTCCGGCATCATGAGGATCGAGAATCCAAGACGGCAAAGGGGCCGGCCTTCATACGTGCGCGGCTCGGGGAAAGAAGATTCGTTCCGGATACGCTCGATCGCCGTTCTGAAATGATCGTAACCGTCGACTCTCATAATGCGGTTGTACCGTTCACGATCGAGCGACTCACTGCTGATCATCAGCGATGTGCCGGCTTCGTCGAGGCGGCGAAGCAACTCTCGCCCTGAAATGCCGTGGTATCGCGCGCAGAGCGCATCGTTTCCGATCAACGATGCGTTGGTGAAGATGAGCGGCACCATGCCATGTTCGGCAACGCATCCGACAATCTGCAGCAGATCTTTGGTCATCAGCGGTTCACCGTTAGCTCCGAAAAGAATCGTGTGAACGCCGAGAGCCGCAGCTTGATGGATCAGGTCGATGTATTCAGATGTAGTCAGTGTGTTGCTGTTATCGCGTCCTCGCCGCTCTGCGGTCCCGCAGTAGACGCAATCGTAGTTGCACACGTTGGTGAGCCGGAGTCCGAGAATAAAAACGCGTGTTCCGCGAAGGTACGTTTCGAGAGTCGACATTGCGATATCGTCGAGGCCTACCAGCAGACGTCTCGGGTATCGGACGCGGTCCAGAATATCTTTCACGTACGCGTCGACCGAAAATCCGCACGGCAGCGGCGCACGCTGATATCGAGGAGCCGGCGCGCCGTTCAGGCTCATCTGCACAGGTTGGATCTGATGCAAGTCGGACATCGCAGCCTCCGGATCGATCAGACGCTTGCGGCGTGCTCCAGGTCGTTCGCTCCACTTACGCCACCGTAGTACCGCTCAGAGAATTCCTGCCGTAGCGCTTCGAACATTCGATTTCCTTCTTTATCGAACTTCTCGGCCACGGCGATTTTCGGGAAATACGATTCTGGAAATCGTAGATACATGTTGAATGTGCGAATCGCTCCATTAATGTGTTCGCGCGGATACTGAGGCATATCGAGCACGGTGTCCTTCGTGTTGTGCTCGACGACCGTGTCTTCCTTGATGTAACCCAAGCGGAGCGCAAGATCCCGCAGTTTTGTTCCGCGGTACGGTGCGAAATGAAACGCGTTCGCGCATTCGACGAGAGACTGGATCTTCCGGTTAATGGCGATGGTGTCAGCAGTGAGACGTCGCGTTTCCCGCGGCAGACCGATGATGTTGTTGACTCGCAGCTTAAACGACGCATCGCGAACATTGCCGACGCGGTCGAGCAGGAGTTCGTTCGAGTAGTTTCGGCCGACAATATCGCGGCGGAAGTCTTCGTTACCGTGCTCAATGCCGATCGAGATATCCGCGCAGCCGATTTCGCTGAGTATGTTGACGCGTTCCTGCGTCAACGTCTCTGGCCGTGTCTGGCACCAAAAAGGGAGACGGACTTGTTTGTACATCTCGGCGAAGTCATAGAAGTACGCGTTCGGCATCGCGAGAAATGTGTCTGCTGGAAATCGGATGTACTCGACCTTCTTTTCGTCGATGAGATAACGCAGCTCACGGTGGACGTTTTCGACGCTTTTTAATCGGAAGAAATTTCCGGCAGCGGCATCACCGTACAGGTCGTAAGTACCCGGCGAATTGCAGAATGTGCAGCGGTAGGGGCAGCCGCGGTGCGTCTCGACGGCACCAATTCGCAAGAGGCGCCCTCCCATAGGGAAGTACATTCGCTGCTCGGGGAACAGGGAGTAATCGGGTAGGGGCAATTCATCGAGATTGAGTGCCGGACGGATGGGGTTTTTTCGAATCTCGCCGGCACGTTTTTTCACCCAGAGATTGGAAATTGTTGAGGTGTCCTTGCCGGTGGCCAAGGTTTCGCAAAGGTCGACAAGCGCGCCCTCGCCTTCGCCGATGCAGATCATATCCACACTTGGATGCGAAATCACGAGGTCCGGCGCGAACGTCGGGTAAATACCGCCGACGAGGTGAGGTATGGCGTAGTCGCGAACGGCATCGAGGAGCTGCGCACCCAGCAAGAACGTGTCTTCGAGCGCGGATACGGCGATCAGGTGCGGCTGAAATGCCTCGATCTTGGATCGGAGATCTTGGACCATCGATTCAACGGAGCGTAAGAGCTTCCGCTGCGCGCCCGTGTCAAACGGGCGCATCTGAAGTCTTTGGACTCTATACTCGTTCGAGCTATGTTCTTCGGTCGCATAGAATGTCGTATCGAAGACGTCCACGGAGTGACCGCGGCTCTTTAGTACCGCCGAGAGGACGGTCATCGAACTCGGCAGCATCGTCTGCAGCATCAGATTCGGATAGATGAACAGGACCCGAATAGAGCCTGGGCTTGAAGCCAAGATGACCTCCGTGAAGGTGTTGCAAAACTCGGCAAGATGCGCTCCGCGCACGCGGCCGGCTAAAGCCGGCGCCTACAAGTCGTGGGGCCTAGCGCAGGCGCCGGCTTTAGCCCGGTCGCGCCGCGCAGCGGTAAGTTGGCGCGCGCAACAACCGTTTCTTATTCATCGACACCTCAAACCAACTCCACAAAATTGGTGCTCCCCGGCTCGCACAATTGGATCATCAACTTCACGTCGCCGGCTGTGATCGCGCGTCGCAGCGAGGGAGATCGATCAAGAAGAGCCCGTTCGATTTTTCTGGCGAAGTCCTTCGCCGAGTCTGGGAAACTGCGTGGAGACCAGTTGAGCTCGATCTCGAGGCACACTTTCTGAGGGGATTCGGTCTCGTCCGAAGTGACTTTGTATTTCTGCCAACCGAATGCCGTCGAGAGCTCGAGCGCCGCGACTCTGAAATGAGGCCGCACGGCGATGTCCGGCAGATCGCCAAGAACTTCACTCAGCATGATCGGGTGGCAAAGGATATCCGATGCGGCCAGCTTTCGCCGGACCAGTTTCGTTTTCCGGCCGAAGTACTCGAAACCGAAACGATCCGTGTCTGCGCAACAGTCGGGGAAGACCTCGATGACGTCTTCAGTGTCATACCGGAGCAACGGCTGTGATTGGTTCAGCGGGTACAGCGACGTCGAGACGATTCGTCCAAAGCCCTCCGATACCGGCTTATCGGAATCGAGTTCGAGAATTTCATTCATGGAGAACGGCGAGAAATGGAAGTGGCCGCAGCCGCCGCACCGCACCGCGTGCAGGCCTGGCACTTCAGACAAGCCATACGATTCTCCGATCGGTGCATTCCAGAAGTCCTGAAGCAGCTTTTGCCAACGGCGCGTCACGTTCCAGCCATGGACACATACAACCTCGAGACCAAGCTCGGCGCCGTCAAATCCTTGCTCCATGCACATTAGTGTCAGTGGCTTGATGCCGGTCAGCGAACCACTCAGCCACCGGATGCGCCTCGAAAAACCGGGAAGAGTGAATTCATGATGGAGCAATGATGTCAACGCTGAAAAGTGAGCGGGCCGCTCGAGAGGCATCGGAAACACGCCACGCAGTGCACCGGGAAAATCGAGACCGTGCTCCATCGAGACCAATCGCATCTCGAGCGGCCACTCCCCCGGAAATTCGCTGCGCATGGACTCATGCATCGCCGCCCAGATCGCTCGCTCGCGCTCGGTCTGAAATCTCAAAAGGGGCGGCCGCAATTCTGAGCCGAGCGTCGTGCCGCCGGTGCACCTGACGTATTCGGGAAACACATCGCGCACCAACAGATCGTTTCTGTGCTCGTTGATTGTCTCGCGCGTCAGGATGGGAAATCGGCGGATCCCCGCCAGATCACGCAGTTCGATCCGTTCGCCCCTTAATAAGCGGGCATAGTACGGGGAATTCCGAACGGCATGATCCAGCGTCGCGTTCAGCAGATTCAGTAATGACTGCTCGCTGTTAGAGCGTAACTCGGACTGCGTGACAGCCACTTACAACGGGACCTCTATTCCGCAAAGTCCGCAGCCAGCGCTGCCATTTTTCGAAGAGTATCGACGGAGAGCGTCTTGCTGTCGAATCGCAGAGTAATTTCGAGATGGTTCAGGCGCGCCGTGGTCGCGATACCCGGATCAGTCTGGCGATTCGCTGCTTTACAGAGAACCTTCAACGAATCCATGAGGCGCTGCTCATCTGCTGATGGATTGGGGAGCGGTTGATCCGTTGCCATAGTCTGAACTCCTTCCGGTTCGAAAATATTTTGTAAGTTGCGCCCAATGAGCCTACGCCCAACGCGTTAGGTGAAACAAGCGAAAATATCCTGAAGCTCGGACATAGAAAGCGAAATGTCCCAGCTACCCTCGGTCGCGACGACCCAACGTAGCACGGCCGACTTGCGAGCGAGGCGTTCCCGTCCTCCTGCATCTGCAGTTTCGGGTTATCCTCCGCCACGACCGTTTACGCGGCATCATTCTCATGGTATGCGCCGGCTTCTCTCTGCTCTTGTGGTTGCGCTCGCTCGCGCAGCAAATCATAGATTGGCGCGTTTCCAAGCACTGTCGGGACGAGCATGGCTACGAAGCACGCTCCCAGCATCGGCAGCAGCATTGTGAAGCTGGCCGTCATCTCGGTGATTAGCACGATGCCGGTTATCGGGGCGCGCACAGCTCCGGTGAAGAAGGCGGCCATCCCGACAACTGCGAAGGCTTCGGGTGGCAGGTCGAGACCGGGGAACGTAAGACGACACAGATCTCCGAAGAGGAGACCGAGTTGAGCGCCTAGCACGAGGATGGGTGCAAAGAGCCCGCCCGGCGTCCGAGCGCTGTAGGACACGGCGCCCAATCCAAAGCGGAGCAGGAACACCAGCGGAAGTACTCCAAGGGTCACCGCCCCGCTGAGAGTGTTCTGCGTCAGCAGATCACCGCCGCCTACCAGGCCCGGCGCGAACCAAGCCAGCATTCCTACGCCCGCTCCGGTGAGTGCGGCGCGCAACTCCACAGGCCACCGCCAAAGCCGGTCGGCCACAGTGAGAGTCCGCAGCAGCGCGTTGTTGTAGACGACCGCTACGACTCCGGTGACTGCCCCTAAGATAAAAAAGAGCGCTCTTGCTTCCGAACTCGGGTAAGGCAACGCTCCGACACGGAACTCTGGCGCATTCCCGAGGAACAGCCATGCCACAGAAATAGCAGTCGCCGAGGCGCCCAGCGCCGCGATGGCGATGCGTGTCTCGAAACGCCGCACAAGCTCCTCAAGCACGAACACAGCGCCAGCGATGGGCGCATTAAAGGCAGTGGCCAGCCCAGCGCCTGCACCCGCTGCGAGTAGCACCCGGCAATCCGGCCAGCCGCGACGGAACACCTTGCCGACTAAATGGCCCAGGCTCGCTCCCATCTGCACGCTGGGTCCCTCGCGACCGAGGGCCAAGCCAGAACCAATGCTCAGGAGGCCGCCCAGAAACTTTACCCAGATGAGCCGGAACGCTGCAGGTAAGAGTTCCTGCTTGAGCACGGCTTCGACGTGGGGAATCCCACTCCCTGATGCCTGCGGCGAGAAACGGCGAACGAGCCAGGCCGCAATGCCAGTTGCCGTGGCACAAGTGACACTAACGAGCAAAAAGCCCGGAACACCGCCGTCGTGGCTCCACTTGACCAGAGTGTTTCGCAGTTGGTCGGCCCGCGCCAGAGAGATGCGGAACAGCGCTCCCACCAGACCCGCCGCCACCCCAGCAACGAGTGCCGAAAGCGCAAGCAAGAGCAAGCTGCCGTAGCGCTCAGCGGATTGTGTGGCGCGTTTAGTTTCATGGTCCATGAATAACCTTGATGATCAACCACCAAGTGGCACTACGAGGCAACTTCGCGTTCATCACGGAGTCAAAGAAGAATTTATCTGAGCCGGAAGGCGGGCATGCATCCGGATTAATGCGTAAGGAGTGCCTTTTTCTTTCCGGAACATTGGGGGCGCTGCCGATAGTGAACGCTCAGTCTGAAAAAACCCTAACCTCGCAACGTACTGGCGCATATCATCATGAAAGGAGTACAGCATGTCTCAGATAGGTGAACCACTAAGAATCATCGAAGTTGAGCCACTAGAAGAACCCGTACCACAGAAAGAAGTACCATTCGAGCAGCCAGCCGATCCAGTCAAGGAGCCAGCGTAGTGATCGTCCGAGAACCCATCGTCGGCTGGCGACAATGGAACTTCATGTATCCGCACTTCCTTGCCAATCTTGGCAACGACACGATCTACGTGCC
>DATFXZ010000747.1:0-4929 GCA_035315305.1 Terriglobia bacterium
GCTTATGAGACTCGATCCGGCAAAATCATTTGGGACGTTGACACGGTTCAAGAGTTCCAAACTGTGAATGGTGTCAAGGCGCGTGGCGGCTCCATCAACAGTATGGGACCTGTGGTCGCCGGCGGCATGCTGTTCATCACCTCAGGGTATTCGGGAAATGCGATCCCTGGGAATGTATTGCTCGCTTTCTCAATGGATGGGAAATAGACCCCGATGTCGCGAGAAATATTGTTGCTTTGCCCCTTTCGCTTTTCTTAGAGTGAGTTCACCAAACCAGGAGAACAACATGCCAAATCGCCGAGATTTTTTGAAAGGTCTCGTTGGCGCGACAGTATCGCTTCAGGCCGTTCCACCGAAACGCCGTGAAGTGTCTATTGGGAAGCGCCGCGTCAAGATTGTCGACGTTCACGGTCATTTCGCAGCGCCTGAGGAACTGGACGTCATCAAGAATACGAACCTCGCACGGTTCGTCAGCAGCAATGGTCCGCTGGTTCTGGGTCCTGCGCGCTTGCAGTTCATGGACCAGCAAGGAATTGACGTTCAGGTGCTCAGTCATCAAGGCGGCTGGTGGTACGAAGCGGACCGCGACCTGGCTAGCCGGATCATCAAAGTACAAAACGAAAGGCTCGCGGCCTGGTGCAATGCGCATTCGGATCGATTCGTCGGATTAGCGTCGGTTGCGCTGCAGCATCCGGAAATGGCAGCCGAGCAGTTGGATGAAGCCGTCAAGAAGCTGGGACTGCGCGGTGTAGGCATTGCCGGCCATGCAGGAGGCGAGGTGCCGTCGTCTGCGAAGTACGATCCGTTTTGGACGAAGGTTCAGGAACTCGGCGTACTCGTATTCATCCATCCAGGCGGCGCTGACAACATCATCAAACAGGGCGCGCTCAGTGGACGCGGCGATCTTGGCAATATCATCGGAAACCCCCTCGAAACGACGTTCTTCCTCTCGCGACTGATTCTCGATGGAACGCTGGATCGTTTTCCCGGCGTCAGAATCTGCGGCGCTCACGCCGGCGGCTATCTGCCTTCATATCTCGGACGACTCGACGTCGCGTGTGATGTGCGAGACAACGCAAAGTGCGCGAACAAGAAGCATCCCCGCGAGTATTTCAAACAACAGATCCTTGTGGATTCGATGATCTTCAGCGAGGAGGGCCTGCGGCATCTCGTGGCCGAGATGGGCGTGAGTCAGATTGTGTATGGCACCGACACCCCGTACAACTGGCCCGCCGCTGTGGACCTGATCGTCAATGCATCCTTTCTGAAGGACGCGGAGAAGGAAGCCATACTCGGCGGCAACCTGATCAAGCTGCTTCGAATTCAAGCGTAGGCGCCGGCTTCAGCCGGCGCGTCGGCTAAAGCCGATGCCCACGATTTTCGACACAGGAGGAATGAATGCGAAAGCTATCTATATTGCTATTCGTCTTGGCTGCAATGACGATCGCTCTGGCCGTCGGCGAGGCCTACTACGCGCTTCAGGCGCAGACACAGCCGAAGACGGGCGACGGGTTTGCCGCCATTCCGGGAACCAAGGGCGGGCAAGACATATTTGGCGCGTACGAAGTAGTGAAAGGCTGGCCAAAAGACATCAGCACCATTCCCGGAAACGAAAAGTGGACTTACGGCGCCGGCCAAAGCGTGTACGCGGAAAATCCAAATCGCGTCTTCATGCTTTTCCGCGGAGAGTTGCCCAATATTAAGCGCCCCGCCTCAAAGCTGCTGACGGACTTCGGGCCGAGCATTCAATTCCCTATCGGACGACTGCCCTGGCGCGATGCGACCGTCGCTTCATTACCCGGCGGCGGAGGAGCGGGAGCGATTCCTGGCGCTCCTACCGACGGATGGTCGGGAACACTCGGTGTCGACGCAAAGTGGGAAAACTGCATCGTTGTCGCGGATGCGAACGGCAACATCATTGAACGGTGGACGCAATGGGACAAGATTTTACAACGACCTCACTTCGTAGCCATCAATCCGTATGACCCGGAAAAGCACGTGTGGATTCTTGATGACCACATGCACGCAATCTACAAATTCACGCACGATGGAGAGAAACTCGTGCAAACTATCGGCACTCCCAAGATGGCGGGCGCTGACGGCACGCACTTCAATCGTCCCACTTTCCTGGCTTGGCTTCCCGACAGCACGTTGTTCGTGTCTGATGGATACAACGGAACGCGCGTCGCGAAATTCGATAAGAACGGCAAGTTTTTACTCGACTGGGGCCAAAAAGGAAATCCACCAAATGACAAACGGCCCGGCTACTTCAACAATGTTCACGGTATTGCCGTCGATCCGCAAACGCGACGAGTATTCGTGAACGATCGAGCAAATCATCGCATCCAGGTCTTCGATGAAAATGGCAAATACCTGAATGAATGGAGTCCTGGCGAAGAGCCATCCGATATTCACCTTATCTATATCGGTGCTGATCGCACGCTGTGGGCTTTCGATCGCGGAACCTCCAAGATGCTGAAGTACGATCTTGACGGCCGCTTCCTCTATTCATGGGGCGTGTGGGGTGACTTTGCCGGTGGCTTCTGGGGCGTGCACGGTTTCAGTGTGGACCAGGAAGGAAACTTCTACGTTGCTGAGGTGGACAGCGGTCGCGTACAGAAATTCAGACCACGGCAGGGAGCGAATCCCGCGTATATCGTGGGTAAGCCGGTGTATTCTGCATGGAAATGACGGTAATGAACCACAAAGACACAGAGACACAATGGCACAGAGACGCGCGCTCAAGAATCCTTGTATGCGCACGTCTCTGTGCCATTGTGTCTCTGTGTCTTTGTGGTTCATTGCTTGCGCTCGCTCAGCGCCCACCGCTGGCGGAAGACGTTTTCAAGAACGTACAAGTGCTCAAAGGTATCCCCGTCGACGAATTCATGAACACTATGGGAGTCTTCTCCGCGGCGCTTGGAATGTCATGCGAGGATTGTCACGCTTCGAACGATGCCAAATGGGAAAACTACGCGCTTGATACCAGCCCGAAGAAGCGGATGGCACGCAGAATGGTTCAAATGGTGACCACCATTAACAAGGACAATTTTGGCGGACGCCAAATGGTCACGTGCTGGTCATGTCATCGCGGCAGCGATCATCCAAAAATCACACCGGATCTCTCGGCGCTCTACAACAGGCCGGACGAACCGGACGACACAATTGCTCCTGCTCCGAATGAGCCGTCTGCGGATGAGATTCTCGACAAATACATCCGGGCGCTCGGCGGCGCACAGCGCGTCGGCAGCCTGACGAGCTTTATCGCCAAAGGTACCTCCGTGGGTTATGGCCCCGAGGGAACACCGCGTCCTATCGAAATTTATGCGAAGGCGCCCAACCAACGGACGACGACTATTCACACGCAGAATGGAGACAGCACTACCGTCTACAATGGCACCGCCGGTTGGATCGCGGCACCACTACGGCCCGTGCCGGTCTTGCCGATCTCCGGGAGCGCTCTTGAAGGCGTAAAGCTTGATGCAGAATTGGCATTCCCTGCCCGCATCAAGCAAATCCTGGGAAAGTGGCACGTTGGTTTTCCCGTGACGATCGACGATAAGGAGGCGCAAGTCGTTCAGGGAACCGCGCCCGGAGGATCCCTCGCAACGCTGTACTTCGACAGCGAATCCGGCTTACTTATACGGATCCTTCGCTATTCCGATTCTGTCGTTGGCCGTACTCCCACTCAAGTCGATTATTCCGATTATCGGGACGTTGCTGGAGTGAAGATGCCGTTTCGCTTTACCGTCAGTTGGCTGGACGGGAAGGAGAACTTTTCAATAACCGAGATTCAGCCGAATGTGCCGATTGATGCGGCCAAATTCGCACAACCGAAATAAATTCCGGAACGGTTGCGTAATTAACAGAATTCAACAACTTCGAGAGGGTGCTTGAGCGACCCCCTCGCTCGCTTCGCTCGCGTCTCCCCCTCACGAGGGGGAGATTAGCCGCCGGAGGCGGCAGGGGGTCGCTCACACACCATCTCGACTTGGGTACGAAAACCTTCCAGAATCATTGGTAGGTAAATAAGTAAACTGCCCCAGCCTCCGGCGCGGAGTTATCGTTTTGGTTCCCGTTCACACCCTTGGCAGCGCTGGCTTCGCTGCGTGCGCCAACGGCCATGAGTTTGCCGTCTTTGCTTAGCGCCATGGCGCTCCCGAACTCGTCGTAGGCGTCGGCGTTCGACGCTTTCACGTACGCGACCTGCTTCCATGTCGTACCGGTGCGAGTGAAGAAATAAATGGCTCCCGAATCCTCTGCCGTCTGATTCTTTTGATCTCCGTTGATACCTTTCGAACCGCCGTCCTCGACTTGAGCTCCAACAGCCAGCGTATTCCCGTCGCCGCTTAGCGTCAGCCTTGAGCCAAACCAATCTTCTTTGTCGGGATTCGAAGACTTGATGAAGGCCTCCTGAGACCACATAGTTCCGTTGCGAACGAAGATATATACAGCACCGCTCGAATTGTCTTCCGGTTGATCATCCTGGCAGACATGAGTCGCGCCGGGAAAGATACCCGGCATCAGACAATCTTCATCCCCTGCGCCTCCGGCGATGGTGTTGCCATCCTGACTGATCGCAATGGAGTATCCTAATGAATCACCGGTCTCTGCGTTTGAAGCTTTCAGATAAGCCTGCTGTGTCCATTTGCCGCCCGTTCGCGTGAAGACGAATATCGCGCCCGTACCCCGGCGGCCTTTGTCCTGGACGCCATTGACCTCTCTGGCAGAACTATCTTCGTCGTAAGCACTCGCGGCAAGGGTGTTTCCATCCGCGCTCAAGCCTACGGAGTAGCCGAACAGATCCGCCGCATCGGTGTTGGAGGCTTTAACGTAGGCCTGCTGAGCCCAGCTTGTTCCGTTCCGCGTGAAAACGTAAACAGCGCCCGAGTTAGCTTGCGAGTTGTCATTCTGATCGCCATTGATCCC
>DATFXZ010000748.1:0-5179 GCA_035315305.1 Terriglobia bacterium
CAATGAAGCCAGCGGCGGATTTACGAAAAAGCTGGTGAGTTGCGCCTGCTGTGCGGATTTGCTGAATGTCGCAATGACTGTACCGAGACTGATGCCCGACAAAATACAAAGGGCGCCACCAACCAGGATCAGCAGCAAGCCCCCATGAAAAGGGACGCCGAATGCGACCTTGATGACTCCGATCGCAACGAACATCATCAGACACAGCAGAACGAATAGTGGCGCGATTTTGGCGATGATTATTTCTGACGTGCTCGCCGGCGACATCAGCAACTGTTCGATTGTGCCGGCCTCGCGTTCCTTAACCATGGCTCCGGACGCCACGAGCGAGCTATTCAGGATCAGCAGCAGGCCGAAGACGCCAGTTGCGATAAACCAGGAGTCGACCAAACCAGGGTTGTATAGAAAAGCAGGCTGCAACAGAACGAGACCGCCGCTGTTCTGTGATCGCCAACGGGTGAGGAGCCGATTGTAATTCTGAATCACACCCTGAACGTAGCCTTGCGCAATCGTGGCAGTGTTCGCGTTCATCGCGTTGAGAATAAATTGCACTGTTGTCGTCCGCCCTCGCTGAAGATCGCGGGCATACGTGTATGGAATCACCACGCCTGCATCGAGATCGCCGTGGTTTATCGCTTGACTAAGCGCCTCAGAGGAAAAGTAGTACCCAGCCAAACGAAAGCTCTCGCTTTCAGTCAGGTTTGCGATCAACTCCCGGCTTTCGGGGGTCTTGCTCTCGTCGAGTATTCCAAGCCGGAGGTTTGATACCTTTGCGCTGAGAGCGAATCCGAAGAGCAACAATTGCAGTGTGGGCGGTAGAATTAGAGACATCGCCAGGCGACGATCGCGACGAATGTGATTGAATTCCTTTCGCATGAGAGAGCGAATTCGATAGTTTGTGAATTGATGGAACCACCTTCTCATTGATCACTCTTTCACCTGCATGCGTCGCATGGTGCACCATCCCAGCAGGTAGAAGGTTCCTCCCAGAACACCGATGTACAGCACTTTGTACCAAGTCGCGGGCCAACCGCCTCCCTGCAAAAGCGCATCACGCACGATCTCTATGTAATAGCGACCCCACACGAAGTTTGAGATCCAGCGCAATCCCACTGGAATGTTCTCGATTGGAAACAACAGTCCCGAGAGCAGGAACACCAAAAGGAAACCGCCAAGCGCAACCGCCTGCATCGCTCCCGCCTGGTGTGGAACGGCCGCGCCGATCATTGTTCCGAAGGAAGCCACACAGAACGCATACAAGACGGTAGCCACTATGAACGGTGTGGGATCGCCGGCCACGTGCAGGCCGAAGTACGTGAAGAGCAGCAGGAGCCCGAGTAGACATTCGGCAATCGCGACGGCCGTAAAGGCGAGAATCTTTCCGAGCAGGAATTCATGCGCCGAGATGTTTGAAACGTAGACCTGCAGAATGGTTTTCTGTTCTCCCTCCTTTGCCATCGACAGCGAAGCGAGTAAGGATGGAAACATCGAAATCCCAAGAACGAAAATCCCCGGGCCATAAAACTTCTTGGATGAACGGTCCGGGTTGTACCAAAGCCGGATAGCCGGTTGAACGGGTCCAAAGCGCGTCATCCCCGCTGCCTGCCCATTGTGCGCTCGAACAATCTGTGCCGCATACCCCGCGGCCAATTTGGCTGTGTTGGCGTCGGAAGCATCCACCAATATTTGAACCGGCGCGTTCATGCCGCGCAGAACGTCCCTCGCAAAGTGGGCAGGTATGGTGAGGGCGGCATACGCTGTATTCGACGAGAATGCCTCCTCAGGCCGCTTATTCACTGGAAAAGACACAACGTGAAATGTGAGAGAGGCGCGGAACGCATCGATGAGCTGGCGTGAGGAAGACGAATCATCGAAATCCTGGACAATAATCGGAAGATTATTCACGGTAAGCGAGATCGCTGATCCATTCAGTACAAGCAGAATAAGAGGAAGGACCAGTGCGAGCACGAGTGTTCGCCAGTCTCGAACGATCTCGGTCAGCTCCTTCCGTGTCTGAGCAACAATACGTCGCATTGTGTCTGGCTTTCGTGAGCCGTGGATTACACGGATCGAACTAGTCCCATCCGTCTAATCAGCGGCTAAGACATTTCATCGGCTACGGCGACCTTGCCTCGCCGCCGCGCATTTTCAACAACCGCGATGAACACGTCCTCCATTGAGAAGTGCTCTTCTCGCGCCTGAATGACACGAATTCCATTCGCTTCAAGCTTGCTGGTGATAGATCGTGTCCCGGTATCTATGTCTTCATCAATGACGACATGAAGCCGGTCACCAAAGAGCGCGACTCGCCAGTGATCCGTCTGCATTTTCAATAGATCGGCTGCCTGCTGGGGACGATCGACCGTGAACTCCAGGAGGTGCCCTTCTTGCCTCGCCTTGAGATCGCTCGGCGCGCCTTCGGCTACGAGCTCGCCGGCAACCATCAAGCCGAGTCGGTTGCACTGTTCTGATTCTTCAAGATAATGAGTCGTCACTAGTACTGCGGTACCGGCATCGGCCAATCTGTTGATCATGTTCCAGAAAGCACGGCGCGCGAGAGGATCGACGCCGGATGTCGGCTCGTCGAGGAACAGCACCTCCGGTTCGTGCATGATAGCTGCGCCAAAGGCCACGCGCTGTTTCCACCCGCCAGGCAAGCTACCTGTAATTTGATTCTGTTTCTCTTCTAATCCCGAAAACGAGAGGACCCACCGGATCTTTTCTTCGCGCTCATCTTCAGGCACGCCGTAGACACCGGCAAAAAAATCGAGATTCTCTTGTATCGAAAGGTCGTTGTAGAGCGAGAACTTTTGCGACATGTAACCCATCCGTTGCCGCACTGCGAACGATCGCAAATCAGCGCTTTCGCCCACCAGCTGGATGTCTCCCTCCGTGGGATCCAGCAACCCGCATAGCATTTTGATGGTCGTTGTCTTGCCGGCCCCGTTTGCGCCGAGGAGCCCGTAAATTTCCCCATACTGAATCCGCAGATTGACGTTCCTCACAGCGGTGAAAGATCCAAATTGTTTGGTGAGATTCCTGGCGCTTACCGCGATCTGCCCGCTCAGTTTTCGGTGATCGTGGCGGCCTGGAAACGGCATTTCGTGTGCCTGGTGTCCCAGTCGGCGCAAAGTGGCAACGAATGTGTTTTCAAGAGTGGGTTCATCGACGCGGAGCTCGTCGAGGTGTAATCCGTCAGCCATTCTCTCATTCAGAGTTCGCTTCGCTTCGTCCGGATCGCGGACCAGGAGATCGAGGCGATCCCCAAACCGCTGGACGTCAATGATGTTTTTCTCAGGCCCACTGATATCGACTAGGATCCGCTCCGCTTCTGCTAGATTTGCAGTACGAAGTTCCAGACGTTTTGCATTCAAGCTACGCCTCAATTCGATAGGCGTGCCCATCTCCCGAAGCTCACCGTCATGCATTAACGCCACGCGGTGGCATCTCTCGGCTTCATCCAGATACGGAGTGGCCACGAGAATCGTTAAGCCGCCCGCGGAGAGGTGGGCGAGGGTATCCCAGAATTCGCGACGCGACACAGGATCAACTCCGGTTGTCGGCTCATCCAGTAAGAGCACGCGTGGCTCAGGTACGAGCACGCCAGCGAGCGCAAGTTTCTGCTTCATCCCGCCGCTCAGGTGCCCTGCAAGACGATCCGCAAACCGTTCCATATTGAACATTGCCAGATAGCGGCGGCCGCGCTCGACGATCTCGCCAGAGGGAACTCGTCGTAGATCGCCGATGTACCGGATGTTTTCCATAACGGTCAGGTCGGGATAGAGGCTGAAGCCTTGCGTGAGGTAACCCGTCTGCGAGCGCATCTCGCGTGCCGGTCGGCCAAAGACTTCTGCGCTGCCGGCAGTCTGCTCCATGACGCCGGCGAGGATCTGGAAGGTTGTGGTCTTGCCAGCACCATCGGGCCCAATGAGTCCGAAGATCTCCGATTCGCGGACTTCCATGTTGATCCCGCGAACCGCCTCAATGGACCCGTAACGCTTCCAGAGATTCTTAATTCTGATCGCTGCTGGTTCGAGATCAGAACTTGACTTCGTTAATTCTTTCGCCTGCCCCTTGGCCATACTTCGCCTCGAATGAGTATTTCGCCATCCGCCGGCATGCCAGGCTTGGCAAAGCCGAAGGCCCCTTGCAACTGCAGCTTCACTCCGACAACCTGCTTCACGCGCTCATCCCGGAAGTAAGTGTTCTCTGGTGTGAACGTGGCTTCAGGATCGATGCGCGACACGTAAGCGGGGATAGGTTCATTCGGATTGGAGTCGAGATAAACCCGCGCTTGTTGTCCTACTTTGACCTTCCCAATCTCGCCTTGAGGCACGAAGCCGCGCAGATACACTTTGTGCAGGTCCAGCAGGGTGACGATGGCAGTTCCGGCGGTTACGAATTCGCCGGGTTCCGCTGCACGCGTTGTGATGGTGCCGCTGAATGGCGCTCTGACGATCAAATCCTGCCGATTTGCTTCGGCCTCGCGAAGCTGAGCGCGAGCTTGTTCGGCTCTCGCGACCGCGCCGGCTACTCCGGCGCCTTGCTGTTGAATCTGCCGTTGGACCGCCGCCGTCCCAGCTTCGCGAATTCCAGGATTGGCCAGGTTCGCGCGGGCCACCTTCAGTGCGCCTCGTTGCGCTTCGACTCGACGCCTGGCCGCAGCGACAGCCGCAGCTTGTTGATTGGCAGTTGAGGCGGCCTGCTCGCCTTGACGCTCAGAAACTGCTCCCGTTTTCGCCAGCCGTGTGTAGGCTTGTCGATCGAACTCGGCGAGTTGATATGCCGCTTCCTGCTGCGCAAGCTCAGCTTCTGCAGCTGAAAGGTCCGCCTCTGCCTGCCGCACTCGTCCTTCGGCATCGACTTTCGCCTGCCCGGTTTGTATTTGATTCTGCCGCAACTGTTCTTGAAGAACACCGATCTGGTCGCGCGCCGACTTCACGTTTGCTTCCGCATCCGAAAGCGCTGCGCGGGCCTGGTCCTCGCGCTCTCGAAGCTGTTTGTAATCAAGCACCGCGATTGTGTCTCCGGCCTCGACATTGTCGCCCTCCCGAAAGCAAACCTTGAGGATGCGCCCGCTTGTTTTTGGCGCAATCGTCGAGTCGTCACCCTCAATCCGGCCACTCAGAAAGAGGACGTTTTCGGGGGGCCGCCTTGCAAAGAATGCTTTCCAGATAAA
>DATFXZ010000749.1:0-27839 GCA_035315305.1 Terriglobia bacterium
CCGGGCGAACTGATGATCGTTTGGGCTGACGGCAAAGAGAGTCATTACTTCGCTCCACGTCTTCGTGGGATGTGCCCTTGTGCTTCATGCAAGGATGAAATGACGGGCATCCGGATCGTCCTGCCGATCCACATTCCCGACGATTTGGAATTTCGCAAAGTCGAACTCGTCGGCCAGTACGCTCTTCAATTCGAATGGAGCGACGGCCATCATACCGGCATCTATACATTTGAGTATCTCCGGGAGTTAGGTGATTAGCTGTAGGGGCGGTCTATGACCGGCCGCTCTTCCACCGGGCGGTCACAGACCGCCCCTACAGAAATTACCCGGCAGCCGGTTCGATGACGGCGGCCATGGAACCCAGCGACCGAGGGAGACGCCAGTCTGGGCCGTAACTGTGAATAAGGTCTCGTTTATGTTCTGCTTTTTCCAGTTCGCATGTCAGAAGGATGGTCGTTCCCTTCGTATCCACTTCCACCGCGTGTGACAACGCTTTCGATTCTGTGAAACCAAAGATTTTTTGTAGCATCTCGATGACGTAGTCGTACGTGTGATCTTCGTCATTAAGCAGGATGACGTGATACAGCGGCTGAAGCTGATTAGAAGTGTCTTCTTCAACTTCCGGCAGCGCTACAGCGGATTTCGAAGCCATACATAAAGGTAAACCATAATGGGGGGGCAGGGGCAAATTCCTAGCGGTCCCGTCGGGGTAAGTCGTTGAGCCGCGGATTTCACGGATGACGCGATCTCTGTCCTCCGCGTACTGGGAGGAAGACACGTAGCAGGGGCTATCCTGATCGTCCGCGCAATTCTCGGCTGACTTTTTCCTAGTTTGCGCGAATTATGGGGTTTACCTAACCTACCGCTTTTGTTAGATTCCTCTGTTCTATTTTGCAGGAGGAATTGAGATGGCCGATGGCAGCGGGTCGGGCCGGGTTACTCTGAGCGGAGTGGTACTGGCGGCTCTAATTCTCATATTAATTATTGCTTCACTATATCTCTTCATCGCGCAGCCTTATTGGTTTCCGGTCCTTGCGTCCGAACACGGTGGCAGGATTGATAGCCTCTTCATGGCGGTGCTCGTTGTTACCGGGATTGCTTTTGTTCTCGTTCAAGGGGCACTCGGCTTCTTCATCGCGCGATACGGCGAGAATGGTGGGGAGCGCGCGTCTTATTGGCACGACAATCCGAAAGCCGAAGCGTTCCTGTTGATTGGTACGGCAGTTATTCTCACCGTTTTGGTGTTCATGGGCCAGCGCGTTTGGGCTTCAATATATTTTTCAGATGAGCCGGCGAACGCCACCGAGGTTCACGTCACAGGAGAGCAATTCAGTTGGACCTTCCAGTATGCGGGCCAGGATGGCCAGTTTGGCCGCACGGACAATAAGCTGATTACGAGTACGAATAGCATCGGTCTGGATCGGGAGGATCCCGTCGGTAAAGACGACGTTGTTAGTGCAAATATCATGCATGTGCCCGTGGGCAAGCCTGTCCGCGTCCGACTGCGTTCAAAGGATGTTATACATAGCTTTTTCCTTCCCAACCTTCGGGTTAAACAGGATGCGGTGCCTGGAATGGGCATTGAAATTTGGTTTACACCAACGAGAGCCGGCCAATACGAAATCGCATGCGCCGAATTGTGCGGTCTGGGGCATTACCGGATGAGAGCGTTTCTTACCGTCGACGAATCGCAGGACGCTTTCAATAAATGGATGGAAGAAGCTGCTAAACAGTAGTTGCAAACGAGGAAAGAGGAATCAATGAGCGAGTCTCACGTAGCGACCCATCACGAACTGGGCTTCGTACGAAAATATATCTTCAGCACGGATCATAAGGTTATTGGTGTTCAGTACATGATCACCGCTATGTTCATGGCAATCATCGGCGGCCTGCTGTCGATGCTGATGCGTTATCAACTTGCCTGGCCGCAGGCTATCTCCCCGATGATGGCGAAGTTGTTTCCGGTCTCTTACAACGGCGGCGTCATGGCGCCGGAGTTTTACATATCGCTTGTGACCATGCACGGAACGATCATGGTTTTCTTCCTCTTTACCGCCGTGCTGACCGGCGGATTCGGGAACTTCCTGATACCTCTTCAGATCGGCGCGCGAGATATGGCGTTTCCGTTTTTGAATGCGCTTTCCTATTGGGTATTCCTGCTTTCATGCATCGTCATCTTTGCTGCCTTGTTTGTTGCAAGCGGCGCTCCCATGGGAGGTTGGACGGCTTATGCTCCGCTTAGCGCTGTGCCAAGTGCCGCGCCGGGTCAGTCGACTGGCATGACCTTATGGATCACAGCCATTGCTCTTTTCGCCGTTTCCGGCTTGATGGGTGGTTTAAATTACATCACGACCATTCTGACGATGCGCACCAAAGGCCTTTCGATGATGCGGTTGCCGCTAACGCAATGGTCGCTGCTGATCACCTCGATCCTCGGCCTTTTGGCATTCCCGGTGCTCTTGGGAGCCGGGATTCTGTTGCTGTTCGATCGAATGGGTGGAACCAGCTTCTTCATTCCTGCAGGAATCATTATGAATCAGGTGCCGCTCGACCACTCGGGCGGTCACCCGTTGTTGTGGCAGCATCTCTTCTGGTTCTTCGGCCATCCCGAAGTCTACATCGTGGTTTTGCCGGCCATGGGCATGGCATCGGATATTCTCTCGACCTTCTGCCGCAAACCCATTTTCAGCTATCGCATGATGGTCTATTCGATGGTTGCCATCGCGGTATTGAGCTTCATCGTGTGGGGTCATCACATGTTTGTCAGCGGGATGAATCCCTTCCTGGGTTCGGTATTCACGCTGACCACACTGCTGATCGCTGTGCCTTCCGCCGTGAAAACGTTTAACTGGTTGGGGACAGTCTGGGGTGCGCGAATCCGTTTCACGCCGTCGGCGCTGTTCGCCCTGGGTTTCGTATCGATGTTTGTAAGCGGTGGCTTGAGCGGTATCTTTCTGGGAACTTCAGCTGCGGATATCCAGCTCCAAGATACTTACTTCGTCGTTGCCCACTTCCATCTCGTCATGGCGATCGCTCCGCTGTTCGCAGCATTTGCCGGTCTGTACTTCTGGTTCCCGAAGATGTTCGGCCGGTTCATGAACCCCACACTCGGAAAGATTCACTTCTGGTTCACGTTCATCGGCGCGTATTGCGTTTTCTTCCCAATGCACATTATCGGCGTCGGCGGCCAAATGCGTCGTATTTATGACCCGACGCAGTACATGTTCCTTCAGCCGCAACAGCCGATGAACGTCTTTATTTCGATTTCAGCATTCATTTTGGGTACGGCTCAGTTGGTCTTCCTGGTGAATTTCATTGTCAGCATTTTCGCCGGCAAACCGGCAGCTGAACGGAACCCGTGGCATGCGAACACATTGGAATGGACCGCGCCTAACCCGCCTGGTCATGGCAACTTTCCGCCGGACCTTCCCACGGTATACCGTTGGCCATTCGACTACAGCGTGCCGGGCGAAAGAGAAGATTTTGTACCGCAGACTGTACCGGCGACCGTCACAGCGAGACATTGACTCTGAGCCGCAGCGTTAAAATTGAGTTGTATGCCAGTATTAACTGAAGACCGACGAACAGGAGTTGTTCCACCGCCTCCCGTAACACCACCGGGTGGGCGCGGCGATGATGATTCATCAAATTCCGGTTCGTCATTTCCAATTTCGAAAGGTCAAATCGGCGTTTGGATTCTTCTGACCGCGGTCATTATGTTGTTTGCCGGTCTTTCAAGCGCCTACATCGTGCTGCGTGGTGTTCCGGCCTGGCAGAGGATCGAACTCCCATGGCTGCTTTGGCCCAATACTGCGATCCTGCTCTTGAGCAGCGTCGCGATTGACATCTCGCGACGCGCGCTTCGCCGCAACGATCTGCAAAGCATGAAGCGATGGCTGGCCGCGGGGGGTATCCTGGGGCTCGCGTTTTTGATTGGACAGCTCGCGGCGTGGCGTGAACTCGTCGATGCCGGCGTTTACCTACCTTCTACTTTACAGAGCGGTTTCTTTTACATCTTGACGGGCCTTCACGGGTTGCATCTGCTCGGTGGCGTTGTTGCCCTGGGGCTCGTGCTTCGAAAGGCCATCAAAGATCACTTGACCGCTTTAAATTACGAACCGCTGAAACTGTGTGCCCTCTATTGGCATGTAATGGACGCACTGTGGATTTATCTCTTTTTGCTGTTGTTATTGTTATAGATCTGGAGAACTAGATGGATTCGACCATAGCTGAACAACAACGGATACTCGCTTCCGATTGGGGCGGCGGCAAATCGCCGTTCGGCACATCGTGGAGCAAGTTCATGATGTGGATTTTTATTATTTCGGACGCGTTGACGTTCGCCGCTTTCCTGATTACGTATGGTTTCATGCGCGGTATCAGCCCTGAATGGCCGAAGCAGACGCAAGTTTTCAACATGGTTTTGATCACATTTATGACCTTTATGCTCATTTCCTCGAGCGCGGTCATGGCCATGGCAGTTGCTGCAGCGCGCGCGTCGAATCCCAAGCGGGCCGTCCAATTCCTGGCGCTCACTATTGTCGGCGGGCTAATCTTTCTGGGCTGTCAGGCGTTTGAATGGACTCACTTCATTGAGGAAGGCGCGACGCTAACTCACAATCCGTGGGGAGTACCACAGTTTGCCGCGTCCTTTTTTGTGATCACCGGATTCCATGGATTCCACGTCTTCAGCGGTGTCACAATACTCGCAATCGTTGCACTAAGGGCGGCAATGGGTAAATATTCAGCAGACGGCGTCGAGAATGCGGGGCTCTATTGGCACTTCGTTGACGTGGTCTGGGTTTTCGTATTCGCGTTCTTTTATTTGCTGTAAACGCAGGAGGCTTCGTGGCTGAACAACACGACCAACATTCGATAACTTATAAGACATATTTGATGACATGGTTCTGGTTGCTCGTTTTAACCGGACTGGCCCTTGGACTCGGCTATGCCAACATCGACGAAAGGCTGAAAGCATTTCTGCTCGTTTGCACGACTCTGGCCAAGATCCTGGTCATCGCGGCCGTTTTTATGCATCTGCGTTATGAACGAATCAATTTGATCCTGATTACGTTCGCTCCATTGATTTTGGCTGTGATTCTGTTTTCATTCACGTTTCCCGAGACCCTGGGGAGCGCGACTCACTTGATTCGAGTGCGGTAATGATAGACATTCATCCCGATCTGTGGGCTCAAGGCTGCGCGATGTGCCGCGCGGCGCTCGAGTCGTCGCCGGAAGGCAAGACGATCGCTGCGGGACTTGCTCGCGGCATTCTCATGATGTTGGTTTTGCCTTACGGCTTGATGGCGACATTCGGTTTTATCATCTATCGCGCGTACCGGAAAAAATCAAAAGAGCGGCAAGAGAATTCGTATTCCTATCAGGCCGAGTCCGGCCGCTAGTAAGCGCAGAATCCACGAACCTTTCATTTGGGTCGACAGCATTGCCCCTGCCTGCGCCCCGAAAATGGCGCCTATGGAGATCCACAAAATGGTTCCAAACTGTCCCGTGAGCGTACCGTTCATCAGATGAATTATCGTGGCAACCAAGGCGGTGATGCTGAGAACGAAATGAGATGTTGCGGTGGCCATGTGAACTGGAAAATCTAACACGCGTGTCAGCGCCGGCACGTGAATGATCCCCCCTCCAATACCAAGCACGCTCGATAAAAACCCGACCACGACACTGATCGCCGCGCCCAGCCCAAGGTTGTAGTTTCCGAGTTGTTTCTCCTCAGTTTGGCTCTCGGAAGCGGTCATGAGGTACACGGCAGCCGCAATCATCAAGCAACCAAAGATTCCATTGAACACGCTCCGCGGAATGTAGGAAATCGTGTAGGCACCGATGACGGCGCCGGGCAATGCGGCAAGGGAGAATGCGATGCCGGCCCTGTAGACGATCCGTCCCATGCGAGCGTAAGCGATAGTTCCGGATGCGGCATTAAAGAAAACCACCGCGAGCGAGATTCCCGTCACAACGGCCGGAGCCATATGAGGATCGAGAAGAAGAAGGATAGGTACAAGCAGAAACCCACCGCCCGCACCAATCAGGGTCCCAATCGTACCGATAATGAAGCCGATGGCGACCATGTCCACCGGATGTGAACTCATCTGCAAAGTATAATGAAGCAGTGTTGTTTGAAATCGATCCCGTCTGCCACATGAACGTCATGCCGGAAACCGCCGCCGGCAAATACGAATACAACAGGAAGACATATTACTTCTGCTCTCCGCGATGTGTGGAACGATTCCGCGCTAATCCGGATCAGTTCTTAGGGGGACAACGGGGCACGGGAAAAATGGGGTCAGACCCCTCCCGCGAAACGGGAGTCCTACTGGATACAATGGGTCACGCTCCGCGGGAAGGGTCTGACCCTCGTTTTTCCCGTGCCCCCAGCCAAATCTTCACCTGTCCGATGCATCCAGAGGTCAGGCAGATTGGTCCCGGCTTCTGTCCGAAGTGCGGCATGGCGTTGGAGCCGGAAGTCGCGACACTCGAGGAAGAGACGAATCCCGAACTGACCGACATGACTCGTCGGTTTTGGATTGCGGCGATATCGACTCTCCCAATTCTTGCGCTTGGGATGGCAGAAAGGCTTCCTCTGGTTCAGTTGATCCTTGCGACGCCGGTTGTCCTGTGGGCCGGGTGGCCGCTGTTTCAGCGCGCGTGGGCTTCGATTATGAACCGAAGCCCGAACATGTTCACACTCATCGGGCTCGGCACCGGCACTGCTTACGTTTATAGTTTCGTAGCCACTATTACGGGTCTTCCGGTTTACTTCGAAGCTGCCGCCGTGATCACCGCTCTGGTGCTTCTCGGCCAGGTGCTCGAACTGCGTGCGCGCAGCAGAACAGGCGCGGCAATAAAAGCATTGTTGGGTCTGGTTCCAAAGACCGCGCGTCGTATCAATCCGGATGCCACCGAAAGCGACGTGCCGTTGGAGCAGGTTCATATCGGGGACAAGCTGCGAGTACGGCCAGGAGAAAAGACCCCGGTCGACGGCATCGTTCTCGAAGGGTACAGTTCCGTCGACGAATCGATGATCTCCGGTGAGCCCATTCCAGTCGAAAAGACAGCTGGGGATCGAGTCATCGGCGGAACCATCAATGGCACCGGTGGATTCGTGATGCGCGCCGAACGGGTGGGACGAGACACGCTGCTTTCCCAGATCGTTGCGATGGTCGCGCAGGCGCAGCGAAGCCGTGCTCCCATTCAGCGTCTAGCGGATGTGGTCTCGGCCTACTTCGTTCCTATTGTCGTGATTGTTGCCGCTCTGACGTTCGTCGTGTGGGTGGCTCTCGGGCCCGAGCCGCGCCTTGCGCATGCTCTGCTGAATGCGGTTGCAGTGCTCATCATTGCTTGTCCGTGCGCGTTGGGATTGGCAACACCGATGTCGATTATGGTCGGCGTCGGCCGTGGAGCTACTGCGGGGGTGCTCATTAAGAACGCAGAAGCGCTCGAAGTCATGGAAAAGGTCGACACGCTGGTCGTCGACAAAACCGGCACCCTTACGGAGGGCAAGCCTGGGGTGGTTACTATCCTGCCCGGTGGCGGTCGTACGTCAGATGAAGTACTGCGCTGGGCTGCAAGCCTGGAACAAGGCAGCGAACATCCGTTGGCAGGAGCTATTGTGCGGTCGGCCGGAGAGCGGAAGGTGCAGCTCTCTGCCGCTTCAGACGTCCGCGCGATTCCGGGCAAAGGTGTGAGCGGAACAGTCGATGGGCGTTCGGTCGCAGTTGGAAATCGCGCGCTTCTGGAAGAGCGCGGCATTGATACGAGTTCCGTTCAGCATCCAACGGAGGTCCTTCGGAACGAAGGCCAGACGGTAATGTTCGTGGTCCTCGACGGGACCCTTGCAGGATTGATCGGCGTCACCGATCCAATTAGGGAATCAACACCGGAAACGATCCGCAGTCTGCATCGCGAAAAGATCCGGATCGTTATGGTGACCGGTGATAACCGAACGACAGCTGAAGCAGTAGCAAGGAAGATCGGCATTGATGACGTCAAAGCCGAAGTGCTGCCCGACGCGAAGGTTGAAGTTGTAAAGCAGCTTCAACAGGGTGGTCAGATCGTCGCAATGGCGGGCGATGGGATCAATGATGCTCCAGCCCTGGCTCAGGCGAATGTCGGCATTGCTATGGGAACCGGAACCGATGTGGCAATAAAAACGGCGGACATCACACTGATCAAAGGCGATCTCCGGGGCATTTTGCGCGCACGCGTCCTCAGCCGAGCGACGATGGGCAATATACGCCAGAATTTGTTCCTCGCTTTCATCTACAACATTTTGGGCATACCGATTGCCGCCGGCATTTTGTACCCCATTTGGGGATGGCTCCTCAACCCGATGATTGCGGGCGCTGCGATGACGTTCAGCTCCGTCTCCGTGATTACGAACGCGCTGAGGCTCCGGAAAATCCATTTATCGTAGTCGGGGATTAGCCACAACGGTTGCGTAATTACCAAAATTCCATAACGGATCCTCGGAGGAATATCGGACTAATCCTCAATTCCGAGTTCCCGATTCTTATCGCAGGGGCCGCGCAGAAGGACGAGATAGCCAATCATCCCGCGGGCTCGAAAACATCCGGATCAATCTCTTTGAAGAAATCCGCGTGCAGGTTTTGGACTGTGGCGTTGGCGTCCTTTTCGTCGACAAGAAAGCTGAAATTAATGTTCGAGGCGCCATGCGACACCATCAGGATATTGATATCGGCAATACTGCCGAAGGCGCGGCGAGCGACTCCCGGCGTGTATTTGAGATTGTTGCCGACCAGGCAAATCAATGCCGTTTTCGGGCTCACCTGGACATCGCCGAGTTGTTTCAACTCTTCGACGATAACGTTCAGTGAAGACACATTGTCCAGCGTTAAGGAGACGGAAACTTCCGATGTGGCGACCATATCAACGGAGGTGTGATGCCGGTCAAATACCTCGAACAATGCACGCAGGAATCCATGCGCCATCAGCATGCGCGAAGACGACACCGTGACAATCGTAATACCGCGTTTGGCAGCAATAGACTTGATAGGGTTTCTGCAGGGGTGCGCCTCTCGCGTGATTCGTGTCCCGCTGCCCGTAGGGTTTCTTGAGTTCAGGATATAAACAGGAATGTTCTTCTCAACGGCCGGCAGGACCGTCAACGGATGGAGAACTTTCGCACCGAAGTAGGCAAGCTCCGACGCCTCATCGAACGAAATCTCTTTGACCTTCCATGCTCCGGACACGATGCGGGGATCCGCGGTCATCATTCCGTCAACGTCGGTCCAAATCTGAATTTCATCGGCCTTGAGTGCTGCGCCGGCAATCGCAGCTGAATAGTCCGAACCGCCGCGTCCAAGCGTCGTTGTTATGCCTGATAACGTGGAACCGATGTAACCGCCCATCACAACGACGCGACCAGCATTCAAGTGCGGCAGAGCGGCCTCCTCCAGGCGAGAGGCTGTGACATCCATCTGCGGCGATGCCTTGCCGAACCGCTCATCGGTAACGACGCACTCCCGAGCATCCAGGTGGACACTGTCGAATCCAAGCCGCTTCATGCGATCGACGAAGATCAGCGATGAAAGGACCTCACCATAAGAGGCAACCAGGTCCTGGGTTCGTGGAGAGAACTCGCCGATCGCTGCGAGTGCTTTCAACAACTCCCGCAGGCGAATGAAGTGATCGGCAGCCGAGGGCAGGAGTTCGACGTGACGATATTCCAAGCGATCAGCGATCGTCATGGCCTTGCCAAGCTCACCTCGCGCGGCAAAGCTACCTGCCTCGAGAAGTCCGTTGGTGGCCCCTCCGAGCGCGGAGACAACGACGAAAGGTCTTCTGGAAAACCGTTCTCCAACGATCCGGCAGGAGCGATCAATTGCTGCGACATCCTCCACGGACGTGCCGCCAAACTTCATCACAATCATCCTGCGAGAATAGCACAGCGTTTGTTGTGATTCCGGGAGCGACTGCCTGAACTACCTGAAGTCAGCTCGAGAATCCCTGAGAGAACGCAGATAAGTTACGTGACCTGTCGGAATCATTCTGATGCCTTGACTCTGTATCAGGGTACCGGCTGTACATTCTTATTTATGCAAGCTGCGCATAAGCCGATGACCATTGGACAGGTCGCAAAGCTCTCGGGTGTCGGCGTCGAAACGATCCGCTTTTATGAACGAGAAGGACTCCTCAACAAACCCAAACGGAAGGAATCCGGATACCGGCTATTCGAAGCTGAAGTCGTAAGCCGGATCAAGTTCATCAAGAAAGCCAAACACCTCGGGTTTTCGCTCAAGGAAATTCGCGAGCTTCTTTCTCTGCGCGTAAATTCCCGAGCAAGTGCGACAGAAGTCAAGAAGCGAGTCGAGTCAAAAATCGACCAGATCGATCGGCGAATCTACGATTTGTAAAAGGTTCGCAACGCGCTGGCCCAGCTTTCTCGGTCTGTTCGCAAAAGTCCGATAAGCGAACTCACTCTGCTCGAGATTCTTGAAAAGTCCGGAACATAAGCACGTCCCGAACGTCAACGCGCACTAGCCGCGCGGGCGGCAGCCGCTATGCGCGATCCATCTGCATTTCTGACTTCAACGGCCCCCAGATTCAGCTTCTGCATCTCGCCCGCGATCTTCGATCGATCGCCGACCGCAACAACAATCATTTTATCGGGCGCAATGTATTTTTCGGCGACTGAGCGCACGTTCGCAGCGGTTACAGTCGAGAAACGTTCTGGCAGCTTTGCGTAATAATCCAAGCCAAGGTCGTACACGAAGATGCTCGCCGTT
The DNA here is from genome assembly GCA_035315305.1 of Terriglobia bacterium. Classification (GTDB taxonomy): domain Bacteria; phylum Acidobacteriota; class Terriglobia; order 20CM-2-55-15; family 20CM-2-55-15; genus 20CM-2-55-15. Next base: position 10,767 of record DATFXZ010000749.1, read on the forward strand.
GTCGACGCTGCGCTCGAGCTCGTCTCGAAATCGGCGGGAAGCGAGCGAATCAGGGAATCACGAGCCAGCGACAGTTCGTCTGGTTTGAGATCGCTTTCCCGAATTCGCTTCAGCTCTTTCAAGATCTCGGTTACTGCCGGACCGGTAACGTTCGTTCGCACACCAGTGCCCACGAGGAACGGGCCCGCTGATCGTCGGAAGACGAATTGAGAGAACGCTCCATAGGTATAGCCGTGCTCCTCGCGCAAGTTGAGATTGATTCGGCTCGAGAAGAGGCCGCCGAGCGCTTCATTCAAGACGCGGAGCGCCGCGTAGTCCGGCGTATTTCGCGGTACGCCGATGGACGCGACCCGTACTTGCGTTTGAGGAGCGCCCGGCTTGTCGACGAACACCACGCGTGCTGTCGTCGTTGTAGGCTGGCCCGGCATGTCGGCGGTCGGCGTTCCTTTCTGCCAGTCGCCCAGTGCTTTCTCGACTAGCGGCTTCAAGTCATTAACTGTGATGTTGCCGGAAACGATGAGCGCGGCGTTATTCGCGACGAAATTTTGTGACCAGAACTTCTGCAGGTCATCCCGCATCATTGCCTTGTTCGAGTTATCGGTGCCGATTTCAGCAAAACCGTATGGGTGCGACGGCCCGAAGAGCGCGGCCGCCGTAACGACCGATGCGGACTGGTTCGGGTCCTCGCGCTGTTGAACCAGGCTTGCCAGACGGCTCGCACGTTGCCGCTGAATCTCATCCTCCGGAAAGTTCGGATGCCGAACGACGTCAACCAAAAGCTCCAGCATTTGCGGGAACGTGCGTGCGAGCGACGACGCCGCTACGTACATAGAATCCATCGTCGATCCAGTAGAAAGCGATCCGCCAAGCTGTGCGACTTCATCCGCAATTTGAAGCGACGGTCGCGACATCGTTCCTTCGTCAAGCATCGCCGATGTGAAATTGGCGAGGCCAGGCTTGTCGACAGGATTCGCACCGCTGCCGGTCTTAACGACAAGAGATGCCGAGACGATCGGCAGGCCGGGACGTTCGTTCACCAACACAGTCAGGCCATTCGGCAGCTGAAATGATTTTGGTACCGGCAGTTGAGCCGCGCGAATTGCCGCCGGCTTTGGCGGCTGGCTGCGCCAGGACTCGTCGGCATTAACCGATTCGGCGCCGGTACCAGCGGCAACTTCGGCCGCGTTCGGCGTGGGAACCTCCGGACCGAGATCCTGTTTTCCGGGAACACCGTGCACAACCACGCGAGCGTTCTGACCCAACTGCTCCTGTACGAACGTCTTGACGGAGGCGGGTGTGACGTCACGATATCGTTGTATGTCCTTGGCCAAATAATCGGGCGTGCCGAGGAAGTGGTTGTACATGTTGAGGCGATCGGCAACGCCGCCAAAGCCTCCGAGGTTCTCCAATCGCTGGATGATTCGGGTCTCGATGACATTGCGGGCTCGATCGACTTCAGCTTGCTGCGGGCCGGATTCGCGGAATCGACTGAGTTCCTCGTCGATCGCCTTCTCGATTTCCTCGGCAGTGTGTCCAGGGCGGGCAGTTACGTCGAGATTGAATACCGATCCGAGCATCAACGAATTCTGCTGAGCGCTAACGCTCTGTGCAATCTGTTTGTCGTACACGAGCGTCTTGTAAAGACGGCTCGACTTCCCGTCGCCAAGCACCGTGGCGGCGATATCCGCATCCGCATCGCCGGGAGCGAAGAATGGCGAGGTGATCCATGCAATGAACACGCGCGGCAATTCGACTCTGTCCGTGATCACTGCTCGCCGCTCGGCCGTCAGCTTCGGCGTTTGTACGTTTGGCTTCGTGACCGGCTCGCCACGCCTGAATGGCCCAAAGTACTTCTCTACCAGCACCTTCGTCGCCGCTTTGTCGATGTCGCCGACAATGGCGATCGAAGCGTTGTTGGGCGCGTAGTAGCTCTTGAAGAATTGCTTCACATCGTCCAACTTTGCCGCCTGGATGTCGGCATGCGATCCCATGACGTCGGCGTAATAAGGATGATTTTTAGGAAAGAGCTGATGGAACATCGCCTCTTCGACGATTCCATACGGCTGGTTTTCAACGCTCTGGCGGCGTTCGTTCCGCACGACATCCTGCTGGTTTGAGAGCTTCTTCTGATCGAGCACATCAAGCAGGTAACCCATACGATCGGATTCAAGCCAGAGCGCCAGTTCGAGCTGGTTCGATGGCACGGTCTCGAAATAATTCGTGCGATCGAAATCGGTGGTGCCATTGAGATCGCTACCGCCGGCTGCCTCCAGGAATCTAAAGTGACTGTCACCTTCGACGTGCTTCGATCCTTGGAACATCATATGTTCGAACAGGTGGGCAAACCCGGTCCGTCCCTCAGCCTCGTACGCCGGACCGACGTGATACCAAAGATTCACAGCGACGAGTGGCAGCCGGTGATCTTCCGAGAGAATCACTGCGAGCCCATTCGGCAGCGTGAATTTTTCGAACTCAAGCTTTGGAATATCATTGACGCTCGTGGCGGATTTATTGCTTTGCGCGACGCACCCCAAGATGGTGAGCGCGAGGACGAGAACAACGCTCGAGAGTGCAGATAGGAATCGTCTGGAAGTCATATGAGGAACCTCATTCGTTTTTTTGGACGGTTTCGGCAATTATAAATGGGTTTTCGTTGTAGGGGCGGTCTGTGACCGCCCGCGATGTCGAAATTTGCAAGATAGTGGCGGTCATAGACCGCCCTACAGCGCAGATCTTTACGGCAGGTCGGTGTGTCCCATCAGGTATTTATCAACGAACTTTGCGGCTTGACGACCTTCGCGGATCGCCCACACGACGAGGGATTGACCGCGAGCCATATCGCCGGCGGCGAAGATGCCGGGCACGCTGGTCATCTTTTCAGGGTTCGTAGCAACGTTCCCTCGCTCATTGATGGCAACGCCAAGCTCCTCGAGCATGCCGTTGCGTTCGGGACCGATAAAACCCATTGCGAGAAGCACCAGATCAACGTCCAGGGTAAATTCGGTGCCGGGAATTTCCTTTAGATTGCGGCCTTCGAACTCCACATGCACGGCGTGAAGCCGACTGAGGTGGCCGTCCCTGCCTGTAAAACTTTTCGTCATGACGCAATATTCGCGTTCGCCGCCCTCTTCATGTGCGGAGGAGGTGCGGAAAATGTTTGGCCAGTTCGGCCAGGGATTGTCCGCAGCGCGTTCAGCAGGGGGTTTCGGGAGCAATTCGAATTGAATGATGGATCGAGCGCCCTGACGATGAGCCGTGCCGAGGCAGTCCGCACCTGTATCACCGCCGCCGATAATAACGACTCGTTTGTCTTTTGCCGTGATGAATTCAGAATCTGGAATACTGTCGCCCTCACATCGCTTGTTCTGAAGCGGCAGATAGTCCATCGCAAAATGAATTCCCTTTAATTCACGGCCGGGAACCGGCAGATCGCGTGCTGCAGTGGCGCCGCCGGCGAGGAGGATCGCGTCGAAATCGCGAAGTTCATCGACCGGCACATTCACGCCGACATTGGCGTTGGTCCTGAACATGATGCCTTCTTCGCGCATCATGTTCAGTCGCCGATCCACAATGTGTTTTTCCATCTTGAACTCTGGAATGCCGTATCGCAGCAGCCCGCCGATACGATCGGCTCGTTCGAAGACGGTGACCCAGTGGCCCGCTTGATTCAACTGTGCGGCTGCGGCAAGTCCCGCCGGACCCGAACCAACGACCGCAACAGCCTTGCCCGTACGAACCAATGGTCGTCGAGCGCGGATGATTCCCTCGTTGAACGCGCGATCGATGATCGTGACTTCGATGTTTTTGATCGTGACCGGGTCCGCATTGATACCCAGCACGCACGAGCCCTCGCAGGGTGCGGGGCAAATCCTTCCGGTGAATTCGGGGAAATTGTTGGTGGCCAGAAGCCGGTATAAGGCTTCCTGCCACTGCCCACGATAGACAAGGTCATTCCAGTCCGGAATGATGTTTCCAAGCGGGCAGCCTTGATGGCAAAAAGGAATGCCGCAATCCATGCATCGCGAAGCTTGCGCTTGCAGCTTTTCCTCAGGGAATTCTTTGTAGACTTCTTTCCAATCCTGGATCCGCTCAGCGACCGCACGCCGCTCAAAATTAACTCTGCCGATCTCGAGAAAACCTGTCGGATTACCCATGTTGCACCATGACGTACGCTTTCGCTGCCCGGTCCTTCTTGATACCGAGCACGCGCCGGTAATCGAGTGGCATGATCTTCACTAATTTTTCGCGGTACTCTGTCCAGCTATCCAACACCTGTTGCGCTCGAGCACTTTTCGTGAGCAGCAAGTGACGCAGCAGGAGGTCCTTGATGAATTCTTCTTCCTGCGCATCTTCCAAGGATTCGAGGTCTACCATCTCCAGGTTGCAACGCTGCGAAAAGTCGCCATTCACATCGATCACATATGCGATACCGCCGCTCATGCCCGCCGCGAAATTTCTTCCTGTGCGGCCGAGAACGACGACGCGTCCACCAGTCATATATTCACAGCCGTGGTCGCCGACTCCCTCCACAACAGCAACGGCGCCGCTGTTCCGAACGGCAAACCGTTCGCCGGCAACGCCTCGGATGAAGACCTCGCCGGAGGTCGCGCCGTATAGGACGACATTCCCGACGATGATATTTTCTTCGGCCTTGAAAGTTGCCCGCGTTGGCGGGAAGACGATCAGCCGGCCACCGGACAGACCCTTTCCAAAATAATCATTCGCGTCGCCTTCCAAAGTGAGGTTGATTCCTTTCGGGAGAAAGGCACCGAAGCTCTGGCCGGCCGAACCGGTGAAGCGAATCTTGATAGTGTCGTCAGGTAAGCCCTCCGCCCCGTACCGCCGCGTGACTTCACTTCCGAGAATTGTCCCCACGGTTCGATTCGCATTCCGGATCGGAAGCTGCAGTTGAACAGGCGTTTTATGCTGCAGCGCATCTTTAGCAAGCTCCAGCAAGAGATTGTCGAGCGCCTTGTCCAAACCATGATCCTGGTCGTGTATCCGCCTTGTGGCGACATGAGCCGGAACCTCCGGCATCTGAAGGATAGGCGTGAGGTCCAGCTTCTGCGCTTTCCAATGATCGATCGCCTTGCGCATATCGAGCTTCTCGCGGCGGCCAATCATCTCGTCGACGGTGCGGAACCCGAGCTTAGCCATGAACTCGCGAGTCTCTTCGGCGATCATGCGGAAGTAATTCACAACGTATTCCGGCTTGCCCGTGAATTTCTCCCGAAGGACAGGATCCTGAGTCGCAACGCCGACCGGGCAAGTGTTGAGGTGGCAAACGCGCATCATAATGCAGCCCGATACGATCAACGCGGAGGTCGCAAACCCATATTCCTCCGCTCCGAGCAGAGCGGCCATCACGACGTCGCGGCCGGTCTTCAACTGGCCGTCCGTCTGAACGATGATGCGGCTGCGCAGGTTGTTTTGAACAAGAACCTGGTGGGTTTCAGCCAGACCTAATTCCCACGGGATACCGGCGTGTTTGATGCTTGTGAGAGGTGATGCGCCCGTCCCGCCGCTGTCGCCGGAAATCAGAACGACATCGGAATGCGCTTTCGCAACTCCTGCGGCAATCGTTCCTACGCCGACTTCCGAGACCAGTTTCACGCTGATACGCGCTCGTGGATTCGAGTTCTTCAAGTCATAGATCAATTGCGCGAGATCTTCGATCGAATAAATGTCGTGGTGCGGCGGAGGCGAAATCAAGCCGACGCCCGGTGTCGAGTGGCGCACACGCGCAATCACTTCATCAACCTTGTGGCCCGGTAACTGGCCGCCCTCGCCAGGCTTTGCGCCTTGAGCCATTTTGATCTGAAGCTCATTGGCGCTCACCAGGTACTGACTTGTGACGCCGAATCGGGCTGAGGCAACCTGTTTGATCGCGCTCGACCGCGAATCTCCGTTTGGATCAGGAATGTAACGCGCCGGATCTTCGCCGCCTTCTCCCGTATTGCTGCGGCCGCCGATCCGATTCATCGCAATTGCGAGCGTTTCATGCGCTTCTTTGCTGATCGAACCGAATGACATTGCGCCCGTCGCGAATCGTTTCATGATTGTTTCGCCGGGCTCCACTTCTTCGAGCGGAATCGGATTCTCTGCGAATTTAAGATCCATCAAACCGCGGAGCGTGCATAGGCGTGCGCTCGCTACATTGATAAGCTCGGTGTATTCTTTGAAAATTTTGTAATTGTTCGTGCGCGTCGAGTACTGGAGCTTGTGGATCGAATCGGGGTTGTACATGTGGTACTCGCCGTCGTTGCGCCACTGATACTGCCCGCCCCAATCAAGATCCGGCAAGCGCATCGGTCGCGCCGGGAATGCGCGACGATGCCTCTCAAGGGTTTCTTCTGCTATCTCACTAAGTCCGATGCCGCCGATGCGCGACGGTGTATTGGTGAAATATGTATCAACAAATTTCTGATCCAGTCCGATAGCCTCGAAGATCTGCGCTCCGCGATAGCTCTGCAGTGTCGAGATGCCCATTTTCGACATCACCTTAAGCACGCCTTTTTTGACGGCCTTGGTGTAATGGTTCACAGCCTTGCGATGATCGAGGCCGGTGAGAAGACCCTGACGGATCATGTCATCGAGCGTTTCAAAGGCAAGATACGGATTGATGGCAGAAGCGCCATAACCGATCAGCAGGCAATAGTGATGTACCTCACGCGCATCCCCGGTTTCGACTATCAATGTCGCCTTGGTTCGCGCGCCTTCTCGAACCAAATGATGGTGCAAGCCGGAAGTAGCAAGCAGGCTGGGAATCGGCGCGTAGTCCTTATCGATTTGTCTGTCGGAAAGAATCAAGATCGTCGCACCGGACCGGATTGCAGCCGTTGCCGTCTGACATAAGTCCGCAAGGGCACGGCGCATTCCTTCACCTCGCTCTGCGACTTTGAAGCGTATCGGCAACGTGACGGCACGAAAGCCTTCGTGCGAAATGTTACGCACCTTTGCAAGATCGTCGTTGTCGATAATTGGTGAAAGGATCTTGATCATCCGGCAGCTTTCCGGTTCCGGATTCAACAGATTCCTTTCGGGACCGAGGGCTGTGGACATGGAAGTCACCAGTTCTTCGCGTATCGCGTCGAGCGGCGGATTTGTGACCTGCGCGAACAACTGTTTGAAGTAATTGAAAAGCGACGGCTGGCGATCCGAGAGAACTGCAAGCGGGGTGTCTGTACCCATCGATCCAATGCCTTCTTCGCCTTTGTGCGCCATCGGACCCATAAGGATTCGAAGATCTTCGTGCGTGTAACCAAAAACCTGCTGGCGCAAAAGAACCGTTGCGTGGCTTGGCTCAGGGACGGGATGTCCGGGTAGATCGGATAGGCGAACAATGTTTTTGTTCAGCCATTCCCGATAAGGCTTTGCCGTTGCTATGCTGTGCTTCAGTTCGGCATCGTCGATGATGCGGCCTTCCCGCGTGTCGATGAGAAACATCTTGCCGGGTTGAAGACGTCCTTTCAGCAGGATGTTCTCGGCGGGAATGTCGAGGACGCCGACTTCGGAAGCCATGACGACCAATCCATCTTTGGTGACGTAGTAGCGCGACGGACGCAACCCATTACGATCGAGCGTAGCGCCGATGACGACGCCGTCCGTAAAGACCATCGACGCGGGTCCGTCCCATGGTTCCATGACACACGAGTGATATTCGTAGAATGCCTTCTTCTCGTCACTCATCGTTTCGTGACCGTCCCACGCTTCCGGAATCAACATCATCATTGCGTGCGGAAGCGAGCGGCCGGTCATAACGAGCATTTCGACAGCGTTGTCGAACATGGCTGAATCGCTGCCGCCGTCGACGATCATGGGAAGCAAATCTTTGATGTCGTCGCCGAAAAGGTCGGATTTAAAGAGGGCCTCGCGGGCCTTCATCCAATTGATATTGCCGCGGAGCGTGTTGATTTCACCGTTGTGTGAGATGTAGCGGAACGGATGCGCCAACGACCAACTTGGAAATGTATTCGTGCTGAACCGCTGGTGGACCACAGCCAAAGCCGAGGCGACGCGAGGATCAGCGAGATCCGGAAAATAGGTTTCCATTTGTTCCGCCGACAGCATGCCTTTGTAGATCAGCGTTCGTGCCGACAAGCTGTCGAAGTACAACTCCGTTGTCGTCTTTTCAATGCGCTTGCGAATGAGGTAAAGCTTTCTTTCGAAATCGTCGACGGTTTTGAGGTATGGATCGCGACCAATAAAAACCTGCGTGAACACCGGCTCAACAGCTTTAGCGGAATCCCCAATCGGTTCGTTGTTCGTCGGTACATCGCGCCATCCGAGCACTTTTTGTCCGGCGCGAGTGATTGCCGCTTCGACGATTTCCTTGCACCAGCGCTGCGTGTAGGAATCACGCGGCAGGAAAACAGAACCGACGCCGTAGTTGCCCGGCGTGGGCAGCTCAATGCCCAATTTCTTACATTCGGCCTTTAGAAAGTCGTGCGGAATTTGGATTAAGAGTCCGGCTCCATCACCGGTGTTGGCCTCGCAGCCTTTGGCGCCACGGTGCTGCAAATTGACGAGTACTTGAAGTGACCTCCGCACGATCTCGTTCGACTTACGGCCGGCAATGTCGACCACAAAGCCGACGCCACACGCGTCGTGCTCGAACTGCGGATCATATAGGCCCTGTTTAGGTGGCAACGCTGAGAACATTCGGAGATACCTATCCGGACCTCATGTCCTTGTAGTGTGGCGACTACTTTAGTCATTTTCAGAAAATAAGTCATCCTGAAAAATAAAAGTACTTTGCATAAGGATAGCTAATGCTATATCTTCTCTAAACGTGAGCTTATGCCCGCGAGGAACATTCTTGTAGGTTTATGAATCTTGATACTTTGAGCCTTTACTGCGACGTCATCCGGTCCGGTAGCTTCTCACTTGGCGCCGCCGCCCATCGGATTTCGCAGTCCGCGGCGAGTCAGGCTGTGCGGCAACTCGAGGAAGAGCTTGGAGCGCAGCTGATCGACCGGACGAAACGGCCATTTATGATTACGCCCGAAGGAAAAAAGTTTTTCGAGGCGTGTTTAGTGCTGCTGGACACTTTTGAAAAAGCCAAAGCGGAGATTACGTCGCAGCGAAAGCTGGTCAGCGGGGCTGTGCGCGTGGCCGTGATTTATTCCGTCGGATTGCATGACATGGGGATTTATTCGCAGCAGTTCACGACCCGATATCCGCAGGCGAAGATACGACTTGCGTATTTGCATCCACACGAGGTGATCGAAGCGGTGATCAACGATGAAGCCGATCTCGGCATTCTATCGTTCCCGCCTCCTCATCGATCATTGACGATCGTGCCATGGCATTCCGAGCCGATGGTATTCGTTTGCCATCGGGCGCATCCATTAGCGAAAAGGAAATTGGTTTCGTATCGTGATCTCGACGGGGAGAAGTTCGCGGCCTTCGATCGAAGTTTGAGCGTGCGCAAGGCAATTGATAAAGCGCTACGGCAACACGGTGTGAATGTAAACATCGCGATGGAATTCGATAATATCGAAACCATCAAACGCGCGATTGCTCTTCAGTCCGGTATCAGCATCCTTCCTGAACCCAGTGTGCTGCGGGAGGTCGAGGCGGGAGTTTTCGCGGCCATTCCAATGGATATGCCGGAGCTTGTCCGGCCAATCGGTATCATTCATCGCCGGCAGAAGCTCCTCACGCCCACAGCGGAAACGTTGCTCGAATTCCTACAGAGCCAGAAGCAGTAGGTGATCCCAGCCGCTCCGCTGCCAGCGTCGCGGAAGCGGATGCGCCGGTGCTAGACTCCAAAACATGAACTTCCTCATCGTTTTGTTGCTTCTGTTTCAAAACGCGAAGCCAGAAGTCCGCATTCCGGATCTGGAGCAGCAGATTCACCAGTCTGTGAATCTGCAGCGAAGGGCGAACGACCGTAAAGCTTTGGAATGGGATGATACGCTGGCGAACTTAGCGAGAGCGCACAGCGAGGACATGGCAAAGCGTGGATACTTCAAGCATGTAAATCCCGAGGGAGAGACTCCCATGAACCGCCTGAACCAGGCGGGCTACAACAAGTGCCGACTGGTCGGCGAAAACATCTATCAAAACAATTTGTACTCGCGCGCGGTTACGGAGAAGAAACGAACGACCTACGATTGGAACTCCATGGAAACGATTACCGCGACAACGCTCAAAGGGTGGATGGACGGCGACAGCCACCGGGAAAATATCTTACAGAACGAGTACACCCAGGAGGGCGTCGGCGTAGCGATCGCATCCGACGATAAGGTCTACATCACACAAGTCTTCTGCGCCGAGACTAAGTGAAGTAAAACGGCATCGGCGTAAAGCAGAGGACAAACATCGACAGCGCAATCCAGCCGAGCCATACGTGTCTTTTGCTGAGCGGAAGGGAATCGTCGAGAGTAACCGGATGGCGAAAACCGATGATAAGCAGCACCGTCGTCCAAAGCAGCCAGCCCGACCAATAAAACAATCCAAGCGGAATTAGCGTAAACAGAAACGCTTGCGAAATACGCCTGTGAGTTCGCCCGAAGAGCGCGTACGAAACGTGACCACCATCGAGCTGCCCGACCGGAAGTAGGTTTAGAGCCGTAGCGAAAAATCCGAACCACGCGGCGATTCCGAGCGGATGGAGATTGATCTCCATCCCCGGCGGCGGAGTTTTTCCGATAATTGCCTCCATGGCCTTGAAGATCAGCGGTTCCCCCAGGCCGATGCCGGATGGAGTAGGCGCGACATATCCGGATTTGCCGAGGGCGACAATCAACGTCGGAATTGCGAGTACGAAACCGACGATTGGGCCGGCGATTCCCACCTCCAGCAAAGCCGCCCGATGTTGAATCGGGGATTTAATCCGTATGAAGGCTCCCATTGTACCGACGAGAGTCGGTGCCGGAATGAAATAAGGTAACGTCGCATCGATCCCGTAGTACCGGCAGGTCAGGTAATGGCCCATCTCATGTCCCAGCAGGATCGTCATGATGGCGAAGCTGAACGGAATGCCGCTCAGAAGCAGCGAAGGCGATCGCAGGATTTCCGAAAGAAAGACACCCGGGTCGTTGAACGAGTTCGTGTACATTGCCATAAGCGCCGTACCCATGAGTAGCGTCGTTAGGCAGGTGAGGGCGAACAATGCCACGTTAACCCAAGGAAACTTTTGCGGTCGCGATTCCTCGAATAATATGTCGGCGGACGAATCGAACGAGTTGCTCATGAAACCATTGATACTACTTCAACTGCATTTAGTTCGCGCCGTGCACACGGTCCTTAGCGGTTCGGGGCGTCGCCTGGCACACGTCTCAAGTGTACCCCCGCGAGTGCCCCGGCACCGGGGACGAAAGCTAGAGCGACTGCAAGTCCTTGCCTGGTTTGAAACGCACGGCTTTTCCGGGAGGGATGTTGACTTCCGAACCGGTCCGAGGGTTTCGTCCGATGCCTGTCTTCCGCGGCTTCACCGAGAACACACCGAAGCCCCGCAACTCAATCCGATCATTGGCCTTGAGCGCATCTTTCATGCAATTGAAGATCGTATCGACAGCTTGCTCTGCTTTCGTCTTGCTCACTCCCGTCCGCTCTACGATCTGGTTCACAAGATCGAGTTTGATCACTGGAGCCTCCGTATCTCGTTTGTACGCATATTTTTAACATCAGGAGACATGTTAGGCAATGGCAATTAAAGCCGATCGATGGATACGTGAAATGGCCGAAACCCGCAGGATGATCGAACCCTTCAGCGGGTCGCAAGTGGCAGAAGGAATGATCTCGTATGGTTTGTCCTCATACGGCTACGATCTGCGACTGGCGGACGAGTTCAAGATCTTCTCGCCTCCGTCCGGTGCCACGCTGAATCCAAAGTCAATTCCGTCCGAGTTTTACCGGGAGCATCGCGGCCAATTTTGCGATATCCCCGGCAACGGCTATGTCTTAGGCCGGACAGTAGAATACCTTCGCATACCGCGGGACGTCTTGACGTTGTGCGTTGGAAAATCGACCTACGCTCGGACCGGCGTCCTGGTGAATGTCACGCCATTTGAACCTGAATGGGAAGGATTCGTCACCGTCTCAATCGCAAATACAACGCCTGTTCCCGTCCGGATTTTTGCCAATGAAGGGCTGTGTCAGGTCCTTTTTTTTCAGTCTGATGAGCCTTGTGAGATTTCTTACAAAGATCGGAAGGGGAAATATCAGGCACAAAAGAAAATCGAGTTCGGCAAGACTTCTTAAATCGCTAAGCCGCCATCCACTTGCAGGACTTGACCGGTCATATAGCTTGCCTTCTGCGAAAGCATAAACAAAGCGATTTCCGCAATCTCTTCAGGTTTGCCGAATCGTCCCAACGGAATCTGCTCTAGAGCCTTTGCCCGGTATTCAGCGTTGAGCACACCGGTCATGTCGGTCTCAACGAATCCGAGCGCGAGCGCGTTTACTGTCACATTTGCTTTGCCGAGTTCTTTAGCCAGCGCCTTTGTAAATCCAATCATTCCGGCCTTCGACGATGAATAGTTCACCTGGCCGGCCATTCCGACGATTCCGCTGATCGAAGTGATATTCAAAATCGAGCCGGATCTTTGGCGAAGCATGATTCCAACGGTGTGCTTCGTCAGGTTGAACGAACCCTTCAAGTTGGTATCAAGTACATCGTCCCAATCTTTTTCGCTCATCAACGCGACCAGTTTGTCACGCGTGATGCCGGCGTTGTTGACAAGAATGTCAATGCGACCAAAACGTTCCTTGACCTGTTTAACGAGATCTTTCGCTCGATCAAAGCTGGTCACATCGGCTTGAAAACCGACAATGGTCTCGTCATTCGCGAGTTCCTGTGCGTGCGTCGTATTCTGGAGGTACGTGAACGCCACCTTGGCGCCTTCTCGCGCGAGCGCCTGTACGATGGCCCGCCCGATACCGCGACTCCCGCCGCTGACAATTGCAACCTTTCCTGAAAACATAGGCGCAGGATTTTAGCAGATTGGTAGCCGCGGATGGCGCAGATGTCCTGTATTATGTCTCGCGACGATATAAGGCCGGAGGAAGCAGCGGCCTTCTGCAGAAGGAGATGAGGATGAGCCGAGAAGACGATTTCGATGACATCATGGACTCACGCGACACAAATACTGGCCAGAACGATACTAATGAGCCGTTGCTGGAGGACGAATCCCTGGATGAATCATCGGGAGTACAGGTAGAAACAGTTCCTGGAGTAGAGTCCGAAGAAAAGATGCCGCCGCCGCCGCGACGCAAACCCACGGTTAAGAAAAAGAAGAAAGCTGTAAAACCGGCTCGGAAGCCGGCCAAGAAAAAGACGGCGAAGAAGAAAACGACTGCGAAGAAAAAAACGACTGCAAAGAAGAAGAAAACGCGGCCTGCCGCCAAGAAAAAGAAGGCGCGCAAAGCTGCACGCAAGCGTTAGCTCAGTTCCCCCACAGTGGACAGTCTCTAGACGCTGTTGGGTCTTACCGGACCCGACAGCGTCGTTTTATCTCGTCTTCGCAAACAAAATCGTTCTGCCATAGCACTTGAAAGCGACAGTACCCGCGAGGCGAGTCAAATCCTCGCGACTGACATCTGATTGAGCCTCGAGCCACATCAAATGATCGACAGAATATTCATCAGGGTCTGTGATGTATGCTTTCGCTCCCACATTTTGAACTCGATCAAGCCACGCGTTAACTTCAGAAAATTCGCTGATCGCGCTAACAAACTTGCGGCCATGTAGGTACTGGACATAGTTGGGCCAACCCCACTCGGCAGCAATCAGCAAATCGTCGGGACGCATTTTTTCGGCGACGCATTGAGCGATACGCCTGTCGAGGCCGACATCGTTGTGGTGAGGCCGAATGACGACAACAAAATTTGTGGCCGCGATGAGTAGCAGAATTGCGAAAACGATGGTGGATGCGTACAGGTTTCGAAACCAAGGCGCTAATGCAACCGCAAAAAATCCGGCGAGAAATGCGTTTGGAATAAAGAACCATTTCCCAACGAACGGATCCCACCAGACGATAAACGGAAAGAAAATGAGATACGCTAACAAGAACGAAAAAGCTCTTTTCCGTGTTTTCAGCAATGCCATAAGACTCAAAAGCACGAACCCCAAAATAGCCAGATCTACTGCAACTCGGCCGAGTTGGACGTTCCAGCTTATTCGGCTAATCGGGATAGCTGCAGAGCTCGGCAAGATAGAACCTAATGCACTGCGTCCGGCGGTCAAGATGCGCTCAGGTTCCCATTTACCCCACATCGGCAGGTGGCCGCTTTCGCCATAGCTCGTAAACCATCGCACAAGCGACAAAGCGTCCATGCTGCCGTGTTGGGCGAAAGCGATGAAGGTGTATGCCAAGCCTGAGATGATGCAAGCCGTAGCGGCATATAAGACCGTGTTCTTTCGACGTATTTCCTTTGGCACATCAGTTCTGGCGTGCAACGAGAGCACGCACAAGGCGGGAATCAGGAAGATGCTCGCCTGCCATGTAAGGATCGATAACGTTGTGAGGACGCCCGCCAATATTGGGGAAACGCGCGAACTCACGCTTATCAGCACCGCCATGCTTGCGGTCGCAAACATGGCGGCCATGGTAATGTAGGCGGCGTCAGTGCTGAAAAGCCAGTATGTGAAAGAACTGGCCAGGAAGGCCGTGCCGGCGATCGCGGCTAATCTGTTGTCCGTTACTCGTTTGTAGGCAACATAGGCAAAACCGACACCCAATGCCCCACAGATTGCGTTAATTTTTTGCAGTACTGTGATTGCCTTGCCCGCGTATCCGAACGGCTGAGCGCTGTAGGCGAGATAGCCGACGACTCCATAGAGTACGTGATTCTTGTGAACGAGTTGTCCAGATTCGATGGCGAATGCTTCGGCCAATCCGTTAGGGTCATATTGCATCGAGAGAAACGGAAGGAATAGCGCAAGGCTAAGAACAGTGATTATGGCTGATTCGGTAAGTGTCTTTCGCAAGTTTGCGTCGATTCTACGCTAGAATCGCTGGAATGGTACCGAATGAAGTCGAAAACGCAGCCGCTGATCGATTCGAGCGGCAGATCCGTTTTGTTCTCGAGATCGATAGACTGAAAACGATCGTCCGCCGCACTTACCTCTTGCACGCCGATCGTGCCGAAAATACAGCGGAGCACAGTTGGCATCTTGCCATGATGGCGATCCTGCTCTCCGAGTATGCCAACGAGCCTGTCGATGTCGCGCGAGTTGTGAAGATGGTATTGATTCACGACATCGTCGAAATAGAGGCCGGCGATACATACTTTTATGATGCCGTCGCTGAACTCGACAAGGCCGACCGTGAACGCTCAGCAGCGGATCGTCTTTTCGGCATACTTCCACTGGACCAAGGTGAGGAGCTTCGTCAGTTATGGGATGAATTCGAAGCTGCGGCGACACCGGACGCGCGATTCGCGCTGGCATTGGACCGGTTCATGCCGCAACTGCACAACTATTACACGCGAGGCAGATCGTGGGTCGAGCACGGTATTACTGCCGATCGAGTGCTCGAGCGTAATGCGAGCATGGCAGAAGGTTCGTACAAGCTTTGGGAATGCGCTCGCGCGCTGGTGGACGACGCGGTAGCAAAAGGTTTTCTCGCCAGCAAGAAAGAAAAATGAGGTGCGCTTTGTCCGGCATGCTATGCTGTGAGAGTGAACCGCAGCAGCGATTTTCCGCTGCTGTTTTTTTGTGAAACTTAGGAGCCTCTTGTCACTGCCTGGAGAGTTGATTCTGCTTTTTGATTCAGTTCCCGCCCAGCCCACGAAGTTCCTTACAAATTAAGTAGGAAAGAAATGTCGAAGAAAATCTATGTTGGAAATTTGTCGTTTAGAACGACCGAAGAAGAACTAAACGGCCTGTTTGAGCAGGTCGGTGCTGTAGAATCCGTCAGTATCATCACGGACCGCGATACAGGACGCTCGAAAGGATTCGGTTTTGTTTCCATGAACGACGACGATGCCGAAAAGGCGATCGCAGCGTTCAACGGCAAGGAATTCGGCGGGCGCGCGTTGACCGTCAACGAAGCTCGCCCAATGGTGAGGAAGGACTTCACCAGCCGGGCTGCCCGGAACAACCGCTGGTAAATAATTTCAGATCTGCGGCGCGCCAGCAGGAAAGCCTGCTGGCGCCTCTCGAAAAGAAAATTCTTCTCGGCCTCGCTCGCCGAATGCCCAAATGGATCAACTCGGACCATCTGACGTTGATCGGTTTTTTGGGGATGGTTTTGGCGGGTGTGTGCTACTTCCTTGCAAAATTTAACCCGATGGCTCTCGCTGCGGCAGTGGTGTGCCTCGGCATCAACTGGTTCGGCGATAGTCTTGATGGCACGCTCGCACGATTTCGTGACCGGCAGCGGCCGCGCTACGGTTTTTATGTCGATCACATCCTCGATTCGTTCGGTACTCTTTTCTTGATTGGTGGTCTGGGGTTGTCGGGCTATATGACAATCACAGTTGCACTCGCGCTGATCATCACGTATTTTCTTTTATCTATTGAACTATATCTTGCGACATACTGCGTGGGCGTCTTCCGCTTGTCCTTCAGCATTTGGGGTCCGACGGAATTGCGCATTGTGTTAGCTATCGGTACATTTGTTCTATTTTTAAAACCAGTTGTAACAATCGCGGGAGCGACGTATTTCCTTTGTGACGTCGCTGCAGTCGTTGCGATGACTGGAATGTTGCTGATGACTATCATGAACACCATTCGAAACACCGTACGCCTTTATCGAGAGGAACGGCTCCCGTGAGCCGCACATTTCGTGTCTGGCTGAAGTTCAACACGGTCGGTCTGCTTGGAATGGGCTTTCAGTTAATGGCGCTGACTTTTCTCAAGGGCGAGTTGGGGCTCAACTACCTCGCTGCAACCATCATCGCGGTAGAAAGCGCCGTACTGCATAACTTCGTTTGGCATGAACGGTGGACGTGGCTGGAGCGTACAAGAAAGAACGCAACCGGAGTAATCGGCAGGCTGTTTCGATTTCACATGGCGAACGGTCTAATCTCGATTGTCGGAAATCTAGCTCTGATGTGGCTGCTCGTATCCAGGTTCCACGTGCATTATTTGCTCGCCAACATCACTGCCATTGGGGCATG
>DATFXZ010000750.1:0-4919 GCA_035315305.1 Terriglobia bacterium
TGTATGCGCAGGATAGCTGGAAAGTTGCGCCCAGTCTGACAGTGAATTACGGCGTACGATGGGAACCCTTCATTCCTCAGCAGTTCGACAGACTGCGCCAGGCAAACACGTTTGACTTTGACGCATTCAAACAGGGGATCAAAACGACTCAATATGTGAATGCGCCTCCCGGCATTTTCTACCCAGGAGATCCTCAGTTCGGCGACAACGGAACCAGTCCCATAAATAAACGGTGGAACCAAATAGCGCCACGCGTCGGCCTGGTGTGGGATCCCAAGAAAGACGGCAAGATGGTCGTGCGCGCCGGCTATGGAATTTTCTACGACATGCAATCTGCCGAATTGAATCTGGCTACGCCGCAGGGCCCGCCCTGGGGCGGAAAGGTTCAGTTGACCAATCCTCAAGGCGGTCTGGACGATCCATACAAGTTCGAAGCCGGTGGAAATCCATTCCCATTCGTAGTCAGCAGAAATTCACCATATCCCGCCGCGGGTGTATTCACCACGTTTGACCACAATACCCATCCTCCCTACGTTCAGCAGTGGAACTTCGGGATCCAGAGACAAATTGCCAAGGACTGGCTCGTGTCGGCCAGTTACATCGGAAATGAAATCGTGCACTTGTACGGATCCACTGAGTTGAACCCGGCAATTTACTTTCCCGGCAACCCCAATGCCAACGGACAATGCTTCGCGGAGGGTTTCGTCCTGAACACGACGGCAACCACGTGTTCATCGACCGCCAACACAAACAGCCGCCGATTACTCACCTTGATTAACCCGGTCGAAGGTCCAAAATTGGCCAATATCGGCAAATGGGACGACGGAGGAACCCGAAGCTACAACGCCCTGCTGCTGAGCACGGAAAAACGTTTGAGCAAGGGTTTCTCGATGACCGGCAACTATACATGGTCACACTGCATCGGAACGGCAATCGGCAGTGGAACACTTCTGCAAAGCTCCGCAGGCAACGGCGTATACTTCACGCCGACGCGCACCGGCGATCGAGGCAATTGCACCGCACCCGCCGCAGACGTCCGGCATATCGTAAATGGCACCGGAATCATCAATGTTCCGAAGTTTTCCGATCCCTGGATGAATGCCGTGCTCAGCAGCTGGCGTGTGTCGGGAATCTTGAATATTTCCTCCGGAAGCGCATTTACCGTAGTCAGCGGATCGGACCAGGCGCTGAACGGTAAGAATGCGCCGACTCAATACGCGAATCAGATAGCCGAAAACGTCTACGGGAATCAGTGTGAGGACGATCTCCGGAAACCTTCAGGAGCCCAATGTTTGTGGCTTAATACTGCGGCATTCGCGCGGCCGGACCCCGGCACTTTCGGGAATCTGCGGCCAGGAACAGTTTTCGGTCCTGGAAACTGGACCCTCAATGCCGGTCTGTCGCGGTTATTCAAAATCAACGAACGGCAGACGATGGAGTTTCGTGCCGAAGGAACGAACATTTTGAATCACACAAACTTCATGAATCCCAGCGGGGTCTTCAGCAGCGCCACTTTCGGCCGGATACAGACTGCGCGTGACGGAAGAGTGATGCAGTTCGGATTGAAGTATCTTTTTTAGTTTACTTTCGAATCGCAAAGATAACGCCGACGCTAGCTTCGAGAAAGTCGGTGCGCCGGCTTTGCGTCCCGAACAACCGGAATTCGGTACTCGGCATCGAATAGCCTCGAACATCCACTCTCAACCCAACGGGCCCGGCGGGGAAAAATTTAACTCCGCCTCCGTAGTTGAGAGCGAACTTCGTACCCGATACGACCAGGGCGTTTTCGCCTGATATGTGCATCAGCCCTATGCCTACAGTCCCATAAGGCCGGATGACCGGTAGTGGAGCCTGAAGAATAACGTTGGAGTTGTAGATAAACGCCTTTGTTCCGACGTCGATGAAATTTGGGCTGTACGCAAACGTGTGCTCGCCGCCAAAAATGTGGCCGTGTGAGATCCGCGTACCAAAGACACCAAAATTCGTAGAGTTGATTGTCCGTATCAGATTGAGTGAGGTGCCCGGAGCAGACTCAAACGTGAGTTTGCCTTGACGTTGGACGCCGGCAAAAGCCGTTATATCCAGATCCTTTGCGAGAGCTGCTACATTCATAATCGAAACCGCCAGTGCCAAGACCGCGCCTCGCAACATTACTGATTCGATCTTATGCATGCTACCTCCGTCGATCTCTTCTGATATTCCTTGCCTGAAGAGTATCATCCATACTGTTCACCTCTGTTCATCCAAAATTTTTTTGGAGTTGCAATTCCATGAAGCAGGCGCGCTATTTTGCTCTGGCTGCGTTCTGGATGATCTTCGCCATGCCGCCAACCGCACGAGTCTCCGGGTTTATGGCGGAAAATGTCGCCGGGTTTTCGGGGGAGGATAATGATCGCGACGGCTTACCCGATGACTTTGAGCAAGCGATTTTAGAAAAGTTTAGGCCGACCTGGAAGATCAGTGCGACCGACTGTGACGTAATGCCCGCAGAGTTCCTGCCTGGCGTCTCCAATCCTACCGTCAAAGCCAAGAACGGAACGATCTACGGACAGGTTTTCTTCCGTGGCTCCAGCACGCTTGGATTCTTCGTCGAAGCACATTTTTACGATCTGTGGGCGGAGGACTGTGGACTCATCAACCCTCACGCCTTGGACGCTGAACATGTCTCAGTTCTAGTCCGTGCTCTTGATCCCTCGCAACCTATATCCGAATGGCACGCCTCGCAATGGTATGCCGGAGCGCACGAAGACACGCCTTGCGATTCCAGTCAGTTCTCCACGCCCGCGATTATCGACTCGGAAGATAAGGGAGCAACAATCTGGATTTCCCGGGCCAAGCACGGGGCGTTTTTTAGCCAGGAGGTATGTCGCGCAGGAGGATGCTTTTTGGGTTTGGACCGGTGCGAAGGACCACTGGTCACGTTTTCTAGTTCGCCTGTCAACCTCGGTGAACCGAACGCGCCGTTGAACGGCGCAGTCTGGACGTCGTCGGATCGGTGGCCTCTACTGGTGAAAATGCGGACGGACTTCCCCACCTTTTCCACGTTTTCATCACTGTCGTATTCGTTTCCGGATCGCGGTGGCTTCACGTTCTCCACAACAGGCTCTCCGGTAAATACCGTCACCGGGTACGTTTCGGTTCAGAGTAACGATGCCCCTCCTGCCGGTGTCTCCATTTTCAGCTTGCGTCAAAGAAATGTGCTCATCACCGAGGCGGCAGTACCAAATTCGGCGCCGGTCAGCTCCGGCAGGATTTACGCTGAAGTCAGCGGCCGAGTAAATACTGGTGTGGCGATCGCCAACCCCAACAGTCAAGCCGCTCAGGTCTCTTTCTTTTTTGTAGACTCCAGCGGTCGAGTTTTCGGGCAAAACCAGATCTCTATCCCGCCGAAAAGTTTGACCGGAGGCTTCTTAGATGAAGCGCCGTTCAAAAGCGGATCGTTTGGTGCCGGAACCTTTACCTTCTCCTCGTCTTCGCCGGTTTCAGTCGTAGCGCTGCGAGGCTATACAAATGAGCGCGGCGAATTTCTCATGACAACTTTGCCGATGTCCGGACAATCGCCAGTTGTTGGAGAGCGACTGATATTCCCGCAGCTTGCCGACGGAGGCGGTTGGAGCACACGCTTTGTGCTGATCAATCCCACACAAGATGTTATTACCGGAACGATCGAATTTTTTGGACAAGGAACGGCCGGCACTGCAGCCGATCCACTTGAATTAACCATCAACGGAGAGACGCGAGATTCCCTGACATACACCATCCCGGCTCAAAGCTCGTGGTCGGTGGTAACAGCTGGTGGGAGCGGGATCACGCGCGTCGGTTCGGCGAGGGTGACACCGTCGACGTCCAACAGCGCCCCATCGGGTGTGGCGATTTTCTCATTTAGGCGCTCCAACATCGTTGTCACCGAAACAGGTGTTGCTGCAATGTCTTCCGGTTCTGCATTTCGTTTGTTCGTGGAATCCTCAGGAGACTTCAATGCCGGCCAGTCCGGGTCGCTTCAGACCGGGATCGCCGTTGCCAACTCGGGCGATAGTGCTGCAGCACTGACGTTGGAACTGACGACCTTGACCGGCGCTCCTGCCGGCGCAACAAGTGATGTGATCTTGCCCGGACGAGGTCAGCTCGCGTTGTTCCTGAGTCAGTTCCCAGGCTTTTCTGCGCTGCCGTCAGAGTTCCAGGGAGTTTTGCGAATTTCGACGACCTCCCCGAATGGAATTTCGGTCGTCGGACTGCGCGGGCGTTACAACGAACGGCGGGATTTTCTTCTCGCAACCACACCGGCTGTGAACGAACGGTTGCCAGTCCCGCAGGGAGAAACGTTGTTCCCGTACATTGCGGAAGGTGGAGGCTATACAACTCAATTCATCCTTTCCAGCGCAGGCGGGCAGACTTCGTCGGGATGGCTTCGTTTTTATGATCTTTCCGGGCTGCCGCTGAATCTATCGCTGAAGTGAACAACGCTCACATCAAATCCGAAACAAGGAGAATTGCAACATGTGCAAAGTGATTCCTGCTTGCTTAGTACTGATCTTGATCTTGGCGATTCCAAACGTGGCGCTTTCGCAAACCACTCCGAATATGAGCTTCTTCATTACGAGCGCCGGATCCGGCAATGGCGCAAACCTAGGGGGCTTGACCGGCGCAGACGCGATCTGTCAGAAGCTCGCAACATCGGCAGGAGCGGGCAACAAAACCTGGCGGGCATACCTGAGCACAACCGCTGCGGGAAATCAGCCGGCTGTGAACGCTCGGGACCGCATCGGCAAGGGTCCCTGGCAGAACGCGAAAGGCGTTGTTGTTGCGCAAAATGTCGACGACCTGCACAGCGACAAGAACAAACTCGGTAAGGAGAACTCTCTTACCGAAAAAGGGACGCAGGTGAATGGCCGTGGCGACAATCCGAACACCCACGACAT
>DATFXZ010000751.1:0-6280 GCA_035315305.1 Terriglobia bacterium
CGGCGCCGATCCTCTGCCCTATGGCGTAGAACCGAACCGGAAAATGATTGAAGGGGTCATTCAATACGCGGTTGAGCAGGAGATTCTTTCGGCTTCATTCACGATGGAAGATTTGTTTGCGCCCGGTACTCTGCATCTGACAGGTTAAAATCTGACGAATGTTGAATTCTCAATTCCGAATTCTAATTCGAGGGGAAAAACCGGCGCAGCCACCAAGGGTCCCCTCGGATGGGAATTGAGCCTTAAGAATTGAACATTGGTCAGATATTCGTGACCTTATCCAGGAAGTTGAGAACCCGCGCGTTTGCCGTCTCCTCCGTTTGCTGTTCGACGGGAACGTCCCAGTACTCTGCCGTCGGGAGGCATTCTTCGAGGTATCTCGCCGCTGACGTTGCATGTGAGGCATCACGGCCGGGAATGATCAGAGCGGGAACGTTGAGTCGAAACAGATCTTCCGGCTCAGCACCGGGAGCGGTGTCCCGATCGAAGAGTCCCCTGCTCATGTCGGCGACGATCACGCCGTACTCGTCCAAGCCTTGTCGTGCATAGGACTCTGCGAAGGACGGGTCATTCTTGATGACAGCGGCCCATGGTCCGACTTTAGGATCAGTGCTGAACGTTTTGCCTTCCGTCTTCACAAGAGTGACGACGTGCTCCAGGCCGTGCTGCTCGACGAACGCCAGATGCTCGGAGAATCGTTGCCGGCTGTTGATGCGATATTTCGCCCCGCCAACGGGCCAATAAAGAACCAGGCTCAATGCGACATCTGGATAAGCGACGCCAAACGCCAGGACAGGGCAGCATCCCATGCAACCACCCATCAGGTGCGCGCGTTTGATGCTGAGATAATCCAGCAGTCCTTTGCCTTGCGCGACGTAGTGGCGCCAGGTAACAGTTTCGACCCGGCCTCCCGACTGACCGCATTCACGCCGGTCGAAAATGATGCATGTAAATTTTTTGGAGAGAGAATCGAGAACCTTGATCTTTGCGTAGATACCCTGCGTCGTCCACTTCTCCAGAGTTGCGTCGAAGCCCGCAGGCGAGTACATCAGGAGCGGTGGTCCAGAGCCAACCACTTCGTATCGTGTCTTAATGCCATCGATGATTGCAGTAGGCAAACCGACTCCTCGATCAAACCTGCGCGCCACCCTTGATTTGACGTCCGGCACGCACGTCATTGCCGTAAGCGGTTAGCGCATCCAGGCTGAGCCGCGCCACATTCGCGTAGCTCTCGGTTTTCGATTCTAGCGCGCTTGCTGCATAACCGATTGCTGCATGAGCCAGGCGGAGCCGGCCGTCAAGCCATGGGCCGCCGCCGAGACCGCCGAGTACAGGAATCGAGACGGCATTCACGACTGCGGGACCCGCAATGGGTCCCGAATACTTGAAATCGAGAAGGCAGGCGCCCGCATCCTGCAGACGTTTTGCGTCCGCGACAAGTTTCGCCGTCGTGTCCTCAGCTCGTTGTTGATTAAACTCAAATTGGGCAAACACGGGAACACCCGCACGCACAATAGCGCTGACGGCATCCGGAAAGTCCGCCGCTCCGTCGAGTTTCACCAAGTCCGCTCCGGCTTGCTGGACAATGCGCCTCGCTGCTCGAACAGCGCTTTCTATGCTCTCCTGAAGCGGACCAAAAGGAATATCGCAGCTAACCAGAGCTCGCCTTGTCCCGCGGCGAACGGCGCTGCAGACGATGATCATTTCATCCACCGTCACATCCGATGGATCGGAGCGACCCCAAAGATTGATCCCGACGGAGTCTCCGACGGAGATGATGTCCGCCCCGCTCCGGTCTGCAATCTGCGCGATCTGGAAATCCCAGGCTACAACGCCGACGATCTTTTGCCCTTGCCGCTTCATCTCATGAAGAGCCGATATGGTCACCTTTTCCATATTCGTCCTGGTCGTGATGTATTCTTGCACAGTATCGGAGGAACGCAGGCGATGGAAAAAGTGCTCGCAGCAGTGAGAGTCGGCCCGAGCAAGACGGAGATCCGTGAGTTTCCAATGCCCGACATTCCAGAGGACAGCGCCCTACTGAAGATGGAGGTCGCCGGAATTTGCGGCACCGATGTGAAGATGTATGCGACGCCGCCTTCGAATGCTCCGGTAATCATGGGTCACGAGAATATCGGCGTCATCGCGAAGGCCGGCAGAGACTTCACGCGACGGAAGGGTGTGAAGGAAGGCGATGTCGTGTTTGTGGAGCACTACGTCATGTGCGGCAAGTGCGAATGGTGTCACACGGGCCAATACCGCCACTGCGAAAATACTGACTGGCGGCATAACCCGGACGCGATCCGCTATGGCTACACATCGGCCGAGAAAGCGCCGTATTTGTGGGGTGGATTCGCGGAATACGTCTACCTTCCATGGAATGCCGTGCTACACCACGTGCCGAAGGGCGTTACGCCGGAACTGGCTGGACTCGTGACTCCCATGGCGAACGGTGTCGAATGGTCACTGTTCGACGGCGGCGTCGGCTATAACTCCGCAGTACTTATTCAAGGTCCGGGCCAACAAGGACTCTCACAAACAGTGATCTGCAAGGCCGCAGGCGCTTCTCTGATCATCGTCACCGGCCGATCCAGTGATGCCGCGCGCCTCGAACTGGCCAAAGCTTTGGGCGCAGACTATGTGATCGATGTGCAAAAGGAAGACCCTCTCGCGCGCATCACGGAAATCACGAACGGCCGCGGGGTCGATGTGGTGTTGGACTGTACATCGGGCGCCGGGACGATGCCGATTCTGCTAGGCGTCGATGCCCTCAAGCGTAAAGCGGGAACGATGGTAATACAGGGTGAAATGGCAGAGTTCCCTAATTTTCCCGTCGGGAAGATCACAGTAAAGTTCATTACTGTCAAGAGTGCACGCGGTCACAGCTACAAGGCGTGCGAACTGGCGCTAGAGCAGCTGGCGTCGCAACGCTTTCCGCTGGAGAGGATCACGACACATAGGTTCGGACTGAAAGATGTGGATCTTGCGATTAAATCCGTCGGCGGCAGCGGCGTGGCCGATGTGATTCATGCTTCTCTTATGCCGTGGAAGTGATGGAGACTTTGGAAAGATTCTCAGCCGCGTAACGGCGACAGACGTAGCCACGGCTGAACGGGGCTAAGATCTTTCGCCGCTCTGCGGCTGATAAGTCGTAGACAACGCCCTTTGAACCGATGTATAGAAATTCAATCTAATCATGAACACAAGTTTTGCTGTATTTGGGTTGGGCTTTGCACTCGGCATTCGCCACGCACTTGATCCGGATCATCTCGTTGCGGTCTCTACAATAGTCAGCAGAAACAGGAGCGTTGTCCGCTCGTCCGTAGCCGGCGCGCTCTGGGGAGTAGGCCACACCGCATCGTTGTTTATCTGTGGAACTATCGTGCTGGCACTCCGGTTGAGCATTCCACAGACTTTTGTCGCTGCCGCTGAAACTGCAGTGGCAGTGATGCTGGTCGTGTTAGGCGTCAATGCGCTGTGGCGAGCCATCAATAATTCAAGAGCGCATGTCCACATTCATACACACGATGGCCGGCGTCACGTGCATTTTCATGTTCACAAGCCTGACGCGCCTACAGTTCACGAGCATGATCATGTCGTCAACATCGGCTTCAGATCTTTTCTGATTGGCACCCTGCACGGCTTAGCAGGTACCGGCGCTTTGATGCTTGTGGTGATCGCTGCCGCTCCATCGTTTCTTGCGGGTTCGATCTACATTTTGACGTTCGGATTAGGATCGATAGGAGGCATGTTGGTCTTGAGCAGCGTCATCAGTATTCCTTTTGTTGTGTCGGCCCGCTTTTTTCAAGCCTTCAACAACGGTTTGCAGTTCATAACAGCCTTGACCAGCATTGGGTTGGGTTTGTTCTGGATTTCATCCGTGTAAACGGAGGAAGTGATGAGCAATCTGTTGGACGACCTCTTCTCCGGCGCGGTGTCGCGACGGACGTTCATCGAAATAGCATCAAAGGCCGGCTTAGCACTTCCGATGGCCAACTTCGCGCTCGCTGAAGTCGCAGCGCAAACGGCTCCGAAAACACAGGAAGGCCAAAAATTCAGTCCCGCCAATATCGGCGGTGGCGGCCGTCTGGAACGGGATTTCTATCGCGACTGGATCAAAACCAGCAAGGCTCCAATGGTCGAAGGATATTCGATCCTCGACGCGAAGACTCAGGAGGTCCAGCCCTGGCCCGACATTGGTGGCCGCGGCGTATATCTGAATTTCTCGGGAAACGTCCACATGGACGCAGCAATTTGGGAGATTCCCGAAGGCAAGGCCCTCATCCAGCGCCATCACTTTTACGAGCAGATTGTCTACGCGCTCTCGGGGCGCGGATACACAACCTTCACTCAGGGGAAGCGGCAAAACAAATTCGAATGGGCCGAAGGGAGTCTTTTTTCTGTCCCGATGAACCTCGTTCATCGACACTTCAATTCCGATTCCGCTCATCCGGCGCGGCTGCTTGTGATCAGCACGTTTCCGTATGCATTGCAGTCGTTCGGCAGCGTCGGGTTGCTGAACAATATGCAATACGACTTTAACGACCGGTTCGACGGATCATCGGATTACTTCAAACGTAATGAGCGAATACGAAAACGATGGGAACAGGCGAATTTTGTTAAGGACATTCGAACCGCGGAAGTGGTCGCGTGGGAAGAACGGGGTGAGGGTAATGCCAGCATGTATTGGGATATGGCCGGAAATACAATACTCGAACCGCACATCTCCGAATTCGAAGTTGGTTCTTACAAGCTGGGACACCGTCACCCATATGAAGCCATCATTCTCACGCTCAATGGCAAAGGATTCTCGTTAGCCGGTCAAAAGAATCTTAAGGACAACGAGGCGGTGAAGATGGATTGGAAGGCAGGCTCGGTGGTTTCACCGCCGTTCTTCTGGTTCCACCAACATTTCAATATCGGCATGACACCCGCTCGATATCTTGCCATTACCGAAGGAGACTTTCCAAAGCGCCTGGGTATTCCGCTCGAAGTGGAGCAGATCGAAAAGGAGAAGGAAGATCCTGCCATCCGTCGGATGTTCGAGACCGAATTACAAAAAGCGCGGCAGCAAGGAAGGGTGGAGGATCATCACCATGAGCACCATCATGATCACGATCATGACGTGGCGCACCATGGCGAAGAGGAAGGCCACCACCATGGTCCAAAAGTCGTGTGACTATTTCAGCCATAGTTTAGGTCACGACGGGCCCACGTGTTGCCGGTACAACTTCTCCACGGTTTCGATCGTATCGACCTCCGCAGGTGTTTTATCCGAACGGATTCGGACGATGCGAGGAAATCGTAGAGCGTAACCGCTGGCGTGCCGATCGCTCTGTTGGATTCCATTAAAGGCGACTTCGATCACAACAATTGGTTCCACTAAACGAAATCGGCCCAAATCCTGTGTCGTATGCTGTTTGAAAAACTCCGTCATCTCCGCGATCTCGACGTCCGTTAATCCGGAATACGCCTTGCCGATATTCAGCAGCTCACCGTCGCGTTGTACAGCGAACGTGTAGTCGGAGAGCACGTCGCGGCGGCGGCCATGGCCAAACTCCACACCAGTCACGACAACATCGAGAGTCGCAAGAGCTTTCTTCCATTTCAGCCAGCTCATGCCGCGCTTGCCCGGAAGATATAGTGAGTTCGCATCCTTCAGCATCAGACCTTCGTTTCGCCGCAACGCGGCTTGCTCGAAGAAAGGTTCCAGTTGCACTCTTTCTTCCAGCAGCATGAACGGAGCCACGTGAAGCGTTCCAGCCCATCCGATGCCTTCAATCATTTTCTTTCGCTCGATCAGCGGCTCATCAAGAAGGTTGCGGTTTTCGTAGGACAAAAGATCGAACACCATCAACGCAACCGGTATCCCTGCAACTAATGCCGCCGGCGGCCGCTTACGGCCCAGACGCTTTTGCAGCGACGCAAACGGAAGAACCTGACCGTCCTTAAAGGCCACGATTTCTCCATCTGCAATCAAAGAAACCCGCAGGTCTCGAGCTGCTTCGATGATTTCCGGAAACTGATGTCCAACGTCGTCCAGAGTGCGGGAATAAAGCGCTGCGCGGCCATCGCTGACGTGCAGCTGCCCCCGGATACCGTCGTACTTGTCTTCAACGTAAAACGCGTTTGCAAACGTGGCAAAGATTTCATCTTCGGTTTCGGCAGGCGTGGCCAGCATGAACTTCACGGGCCGGAACATGGCAAGCGCAAGTTGTTCCAACTCGCCGTGCTTCGCATGAACGGCTGTCTCACCAATGTCGCCAAGGATCATATTGGC
>DATFXZ010000752.1:0-4075 GCA_035315305.1 Terriglobia bacterium
CTGAGAAGCCGCGTTTCTGACTGCGATGTATTCACCCCGCACTTCAGCGCCGACGATTTCTGTCGTTAGCGCATGCAGAGGCGCTTGACGTGCGGACGCCGCGATGCTCAGCGCCGCAATTCCAAGGACCAAGCCTGCGCCAAGGCTCGATCGCGCAACAACGACAAACAAGACGGCCAGAACGATGTTTGCCCAGATAATGACGTTGCGTTTACCCGCGTGATCGGCAAGCCAGCCGGACAGCGGAGAAGCGACGACGGCGGCCAACCCTGAAACCATAAAGAGGAGACCGATTTTGTCGACTCCTATGTCATAGCTCCTGTTGAGCCAAGCGCCGACATAAGTCAAAAAACCGACGATACCGCCAGATGTTAGAAACGCAGCCGCCACGCCCGCCAGCCGATCGCGCTTACGAAAATGGTCACTGAACATGCGGCGATGTGGGCGAGGTTGCGTCTGCCTGGTTTCGCGTGGCAAGCGTAAGACAGTGAGTGCAAGCATCAATACTGCAGCTGTTGACAAGGACGCAAAGACCCAACGCCAACCAAAGCGCCAGGCGGTGAGTGCACCTGCGGGTACTCCAACAACAATTGCTGCGGAATAACCCATCGAAAGGACACCCATGGCTCGTCCACGCTGTTGGTATGGATAGTAATCGCCCGCGAACGACAATGCGGTTGTGGATAGTGTGCCTGCGGAGAGTCCGGTTACAGCCCGTAGAATGACTAGCGCGCCGAACGAGGAAACGTGATATGTAAGAAATGAAGCAGTTGTAAACAACGCGAGGCCAGACACTAATACTTTCTTACGGCCAACGCGATCGGATAAGGGACCGGCGAATAAAGCGAAAGCCGCAGCTGCGAGAGAATAGGTTGTGACAATTATCCCGGCGTGTCCGGGCGTCGTGCCCATATCTTGGGCGATGAGTGGCAGTAACGGAGCCACCAGCTGCGTGTCCGATACTCCGAGGAAGAGCACGCCGAAAAGAATAAGCGCTACTGTCCATTTGAAACCTGTTTTACCGGACACGCGCGGATAATAACATGTCGCTAATTCTGGGACGGTTGCGTAATTACCGAAATTCTTCGGTAATTAGGCAACCGTCCCAGAATTAGCATTGGTGATACATGAAACGTGACTTCGAAGAAGAGGAAATTCAGCAGAAGATCCAGACGATTCCGGAAGAACTACCGATACTGCCGGTACGAGACGCCGTAATATTCCCCAACGCAGTCATACCGCTAACAGTTGGTCGTGAAAGCTCGGTTAAACTCATCAATGACGTCCAGCAGAGCGACGGAATGCTCGTCGTCCTGACGCAGCGTGACAAGCGAGTTGATTCACCTGCGCCCTCCGACCTCTACGACATCGGAACCGTAAGCATGGTGCATCGGGTCATGAAGACCCCTGAAGGAAATCTCTTCGTGATCATCATGGGTGTATCCCGGGCGCGCATGCAGGAATTCCTGCAGTACGAACCATACCTTCGCGCAAAGATCGCCGTTCTCGGTGACGAGAAGGAAGACGAGACGGGCGTCGATTTTCAAGCGTTGCGAAGGACGGTTCTCAGCCAGTTCGAAAGGATCATCAAACTCTCGCCGCAGTTGCCTGACGATCTCCAGACAATCGTGATCAACATCGAGGATGCAGGCCGGCTCGCCGACTACATTGCGACCAATCTTCCGAATCTCTCAATCGTCTCGAAGCAGTTCGTTCTCGAACAGGTCTCGGTCAAAAAGCGTTTGGAATTTCTCAACACCGAACTTGCGAAGGAACTCGAAGTCCTTGAGCTACGCAGCAAGATTCAAAGCCAGGTCCAGGAGGAGGTCGGGAAAAGCCAGCGCGAGTATTTCCTACGGGAACAACTCAGAGCGATTCAGCGAGAGCTCGGTGAAAGCGACGACACGCAACGCGAGATCGAAGAACTTCGAAAAAAGATCGAGGCCGCCGGCATGTCCGAAGAGGCGAAGAAAGAAGCCGAGCGCGAACTGGGACGCTTGGCCCGCATGTCGCCTGCTGCCGCGGAATACACCGTCACGCGCACTTATCTGGATTGGCTTGTGACCCTGCCATGGAATCTCCTCACGACCGAGAAAATCGATATTGTCAAGGCTCGCGAGGTTCTCGAACGCGATCATTACGATCTGGAAAAAATTAAAGAACGAATTCTCGAATACCTCGCTGTGCTCGAGCTGAAACCGCAAGGCAAAGCCCCGATTTTGTGTTTCGTCGGGCCTCCAGGTGTGGGCAAGACGTCCCTTGGACGTTCTATTGCCGATGCCATGAACCGCAAGTTTGTGCGCATCTCGCTCGGAGGCATGCGCGACGAAGCTGAGATACGCGGCCATCGGCGTACGTATATCGGCGCCCTTCCCGGTCAGATTATCCAGAGCATTCGTCGCGCCGGATCGCGCGATCCGGTGTTCATGCTCGATGAGATCGACAAGCTAGGCGCGGACTTCCGCGGAGATCCTGCATCAGCATTGCTGGAAGTTCTCGATCCTGAGCAGAATGTCGCGTTTCGTGACCACTACCTTGATGTGGCTTTCGATCTCTCGCGTGTATTTTTCATTACGACCGCGAACGTTCTCGATACGATTCCATCCGCGTTGCGAGACCGTATGGAAATCATCGAATTGCCCGGCTATACCGAAGAGGAAAAGGTGCAGATCGCCCGAAACTACCTCGTGCCCCGTGGTCGTGACAATAGTGGTCTGCAGCCCGACCAGATCGAATTTCAGGATGCGGCCCTGCATCACATCGTGCGGCATTACACGCGCGAGACCGGTGTCCGAAACCTCGAGCGGCAGATTACAAATATCTGCCGGAAACATGCCCGCCGTTTGCTGGAAGGCAAGGATCCTCGCCTGGTCGTAACACCTGGTGTGATCGAGGAACTCCTCGGCTCGCCTAAATATCAACTTGAAGAGGAAGTGGAAGAACGTGTAAAGCGTGCCGGCGTTGTAATCGGATTGGCGTGGACGCCCGTCGGTGGCGACATTCTGTTCGTCGAAGCCAACGTCGCAAGAGGAGGACGGCATCTCACTGTGACCGGTCAGGTTGGCGACGTCATGCAGGAATCCACCAAAGCGGCGCTCACTTGGGTACGTTCCTATGCAGTCGAACTCGGTCTCGAGCCTGATTTTTACAAAGATACGGATCTCCATATCCACGTTCCGGCGGGGTCAATTCCGAAAGATGGACCGTCTGCCGGTGTAACCATGGTCACCGCCATGGTGTCCGCTTTGACGAATGTGCCCGTCCGTCCGAAGGTGGCTATGACCGGCGAGATTACGCTCAGCGGCCACGTCCTCCCGGTCGGCGGGATCAAAGAGAAAGTGCTCGCCGCTCGCCGTGCCAAGATCCAGGAACTCATACTTCCAGCGCAAAACGAGAAAAATGTTCGCGAAGATATCCAGCCGGAACTGTTGCAGGAGATGAAGATTCAGTACGTTAAGACCATTGAAGAGGTGCTGGAACTTGCATTTCCGAAGCGGGTACTGCGCGCCGTGTCCGACAAAGAGCCCGTGCAGCAAGCCATTTAGGGCAGAAGAATTAACCAGAACAAGGCAGGCCGGAAAGCAGACATTGGGAATCCGACGAATGCTCAATTCCCAACGCCTAATTCTCATCCGAGGGGAAAGCAACATGTCGAGCGGTTTTATCGGATGGGAATTAGGGAATTGAGAATTAGACATTGGTCAGATTTCCCGGGTTTCGGTGGCGTGTACCCCCGACTCGATCCCTCATTAGTTCCATTGACCTAAGTTGAAGCGACGGCTACTATAACCGCTTCAGCTTTCATGAAGTTCCACGCCTGGTTTCAATGCTTCTTCGGCTGTTCTGTGCAATACCGTCTCGACCAGATTGTTTACCGATGCGAGTCGTGTGGCGGTCTGCTCGAGGTGCGGCATGACGTCGACGCGTTAAAGCAACGATCCGCGCCGGAGTGGAAGCATCTTTTCGATTCCCGTCCAGGCTACCTCAGTGGTGTTTGGTCCAAGAAAGAAGTCGTCCTTCCGGAGCTTGAAGAAAGAAACATTGTTTCCCTCGGCGAAGGCAACTCGCCTTTGAT
>DATFXZ010000753.1:0-5297 GCA_035315305.1 Terriglobia bacterium
CGGCGAGTTTCGCGGCGCCAATCTGCAGGATTGGGACCCGGTGAAGCGGGAGATGCTCATTGCCACGCGTTTTGCCGACGTGCAGCAGATCCATCGCGTGAAAATGCCCGGTGGCGACCGCAGCCAGCTCACCTTCTTTCCTGACCGTGTTGGCGGAGCGCACTACGGTCCCAAGGGCGATTATTTCGTCTTCAGCAAAGACGTAGGCGGCGGCGAGTGGTTCCAGTTCTACCGCTACGACCTGGCCGACGGCAAAGTCACGCTGCTGACGGATGGCAAGTCGCGCAACACCGGTGCCAGCCAGGCTCATCTCGATAGCCGCATTGCCTATAGCTCTACGCGGCGCACTGGACAGGATACCGACATCTGGATCATGGACCCAACAGGCCCGAAGTCGGACCATATGTTGATGAAGCTGGAAGGCGGCGGTTGGGGAGTCGCTGACTGGTCACCAGACGCCAAGAATCTTTTGGTTGTCCAGGAAATCTCTGCCAATCAGAGCTACCTCTGGCTCGCTGACACGGCCACAGGTGAAAAGAAGCTGTTGACGACAAAGGCTGGCAACGAGGAAGTTTCCTATAGCGGCGGCCGGTTCAGCAAAGACGGCAAAGGCTTTTACACAACGACGGATCGTGATTCTGAATTCCAGAGGCTGACGCATTTCGATCTGGCCACCATGAAGCCCACTTATCTCACGACTGACATCAAGTGGGACGTCGATGAAATTGAACTTAGCGATGACGGCAAAACACTGGCGTTTATCACCAACGAAGACGGCATCAGCAAGCTCTATTTGATGGACACGGCCACGCAAAAGTATCACCCGGTCGCAGGAATTCCGACGGGCCAGATCTTCGGAGTCACGTTTCACAAGAACAATCGCGATCTGGGATTTGTGTTGAACTCGGCACGGTCCACCTCCGATGTTTACTCGCTCGACGTGACCACCGGGAAAATCGACCGCTGGACCTTCAGCGAGACCGGAGGACTCAATACGGCAACGTTCTCCGAGCCCCAGCTCATCAAGTGGAAGACGTCTGACGGCAAGACCATCTCCGGCTTTCTCTACAGTCCTGATGCCAAGAAGTTTCCCGGCAAGCGTCCGGTGATCGTGAATATTCACGGCGGACCGGAAGGGCAATTCCGGCCTGGCTTCCTGGGCAGAAACAACTACTACCTCAACGAGCTGGGCGTGGCGCTGGTGTTTCCCAATGTGCGCGGCTCCACGGGTTATGGCAAGACCTTCCTGAAGATGGACAATGGTGTGAACCGCGATCAAACCCACAAGGATATCGGCGCGCTGCTGGATTGGATTAAGCAGAACCCGACTTTGGACAGCGACAAGATCATGATCACCGGCGGAAGTTACGGCGGCTACATGACCTGGGCCATCGCCTACGAATACAACGATAAAATCTGCTGCACGTTGCCGATTGTCGGACCGTCGAACTTGGTTACGCTGCTGGAGCATACGGAAGCCTATCGCCGCGATCTGCGTCGCATGGAATACGGCGACGAGCGTGATCCCAAGACGCGCGAGTATCTGGAGAAAACGGCTCCACTCAACAATTCAGAGAAGATCCGTAAGCCGGTGTTCGCTGTAGTGGGTAAGAACGATCCGCGCGTGCCCTGGACTGAATCGCGGCAGATGCTGGACAAACTGAGGAGCAACGGCATCCCCACGTGGTTCTTGATGGCCAACGACGAAGGCCATGGTTACGCAAAGAAGAAAAACCAGGACTTTCAGTTCTACGCAACGGTGATGTTCGTGCGACAGTTCCTTCTGGGCGAACAAAACCTGAGCGCGTCGGGGAAATAAATCGCAATCAATCGCCTGTTTCGCCTCTTTTGCCAAATCGTCGTCGTGAATAGAATGATCACAAAGGTAGGACAGAAGTTTGAAAGTTTCACGCAACTGTTCCGTTTACGTCCGTTATGGTCCGATGTGATCCGCTAAAAACTGTGGGATAAAGAGAGGGATCCTTAGCGTGTGCGTTATGTATCTGTTGAAAGAAGTAGATGTTACTTCCGATCGAAGGCTCCTCAGGTA
The DNA here is from genome assembly GCA_035315305.1 of Terriglobia bacterium. Taxonomy (GTDB): domain Bacteria; phylum Acidobacteriota; class Terriglobia; order 20CM-2-55-15; family 20CM-2-55-15; genus 20CM-2-55-15. Next base: position 2,051 of record DATFXZ010000753.1, read on the forward strand.
GGACTCGAACATACAACCCTCCGGGTAACAGAGGAGTTCCATCTGTTGCTTGGAGTTGCGGATTGTTGCCGACTCATTCATCGTTTTGCATTTACCGGTTTTGCTGGCTTGCTGAAACGAGGAGCTCTTTGCTCCGATTTGCTGGCATTTGCGTCTTCAAAACGGCAAACAAACGGCAAGATTTCACAGCGTTTTATCGATCGTCGCGCCTGCGCCGCTTTGATACGGTGCTCCAAAATTCCTTTGCGGAGAGTCCTCGACCTGCCGCAATACTCGCGCGTGATTTTTTGAGGAGTCTTTGCAGCCGCGGGGAGCGCGCGAGGACCAAGCTCTCCACATCGTCATCATCGACGGGAGAGACCAGGACGGCAACGGCTTTGCCGTTCCGAGTGATGACAACCGGCCCTTCCGTTTGGGACTCTTCAATGTACGCGCTCAGTCGGGCTTTGACATCAGCTAGCGGTGCAATTCTAGTCATTTGAATTCCTTACCTCCAATCAAAAGCCGGTTCCGATCTTTGATTCCGATAGCAAGAATGTTCACGGTCCTCCTGACTTCATCAATTTCATACAAGACTCGAAATCGATTGTCCGATCCGAATCGAAGTTCCCAGGTCGCGTCAAACGGTGCCGGTGTCTCAAGCCGCTTTCGGTTTCGAGTTGGAGTGCCTGGCGCCATTCTCAGCTGCTCTTCGATCGTCGTCTTGATCAAGCTGTGATGTTGTGAGTCTATGGCTTTCACATGTTGAACCGTCTCGGGAGCGAAAACTAATTCGAACTTTTGGCGACGCGGCACTGACTAGAATTATAGTCTGCTGGCTTTCAGGATGATAGCCCATCGAAATCACAAACTGCGACTACGCGAAATCAGTGTCTGCTGGCTAGAGGTGCTCTTCCGTCCGTAACGAGAGTTCGACCATACGTTCCAGCAGTTGATCGGCTGGAAGGCCCACGAAATTACGCAGAACGAGTTCCTTGGCATAGAGGCGTACAAGGTATCGCAGCTTAAGCGCCTTCGAACGCGAAGCGTAAACGAAATCACGATGTCCGTTGTTCACGACGATCACATTTCGCGTTAGGTCAAAGCGCGATCGCCACGACTCACCTGGCGCCCGGTCGAATGTATAGCCGGGAAGACCTTGCGCTGCTGCATTGGATGCGCCGATCTGAGAAAGGATCTCATGTGCCAGTGTAACTAAAGCTTCCGCTTCGCAAACAACATCGCGTTGACGAACGGTGACTTTTAACTGCGTCAGACCAGGTTCCTCCGATGCATGAAACGTCACGGCCTGATTGTGAGTGCTCTCCAGCGTTCCGGTTCCGTTCACTATTTGCCAATGAAACTGCAGATCTTCTTCCACGCGCCGTTTAGAGCGGTCACGCGGCAACGCACGAAACTCACGGTTTGCGCCGATGCGAACGACGCTCGAGGCGGGCGAGATGGCAACGCTGAACAATGGCCCTGCGAATTCGAAAAACTGCCGTTGCTTATCTTCGTGTGGCTCCGGTTCAGCCGCGCCCAGAAGGGAGCCCTCACTTCCATTCGAAGATATTGGAACGGATGGCCCATCCGACAAACCTGGCATTGGCCGCGCAGTCCGTACCTGAATATCGAACCAGTCGTATTCCTCCGCAGGCAAGGCCAACAAGGCTTCTCGAAACGCGCGTTGTATTGTACGCAACAGTTCACGGCTGGCCTGTTCTTCTTCAGCGCGGCGTTGCTCTTCGATAATTTCGCCGAGTTTCCGTTCCAAGTCCAATAGTCCGGCGCAAAGGGCGGCATAGGAAGCGTCGTGAACGATGCCGGTACGTGTGCCTGGAGTGAGATTGACGAATGTCGCATCCAAGTGCCCCTGGAGATGACGCAGCGTCCAAGGAGAATGCGCGAAGTCGTCCAGGAGTGATATGTCTTCGACGACTCGCGTACCGTGCCGGAATAAAGCGACCACGTTCTTGTCCGTCGGCTCATTCAAATACAGTTCAGCATAGATATCGCCGAACGGGCTGCGTGCGGCGGGCAACTCATGCAGCAACCGGCCTTCGTACTGCCGCGGCTCGACTGCGAATTGTTTGCGGGCAAGCCTGTCGATGACCATGATCTTTACGGCTGTTTGCCGTATTCGATCACGCAGTTCCGCCGCCAGATACCATTGGATCTTTTCACCCGATAAGGAGCGAATGCCCTCCAGGAGTGGGGCAATCCTAACCTCCGTTCCTCCTCCATCAAAGAGCGCGCGTTTTGGGTTGACCGAATACCCCGGGTCTCCCTTCCTCATGATCATTTGATACACGCGGTCTGTGCCCGTGGAGGTCATCGTGAGTTCTTCTCCGATGGTCCAAAAACTTAACAAACCAATTCCGAACTCTCCTTGAAGCCCGGCTGCGCCGCCTACTTTCAGTCGGCGCTTGATGGAATCGCAGATATGAGTCGCAACGTAGTGGAAATCGGGACGGCCGTCTGCATCGCGCGGAACACCTTCTCCGTCGTCTCGTATGGCTAAAAAATGATGGCCGTGCTCCCGCCCACGCGTGATCGTGACGGTATGCGCCTTCGCATCTATGCTGTTTTCAACCAGTTCGGCGATCGCTTTAAGCGGATTGCTTTGGGACAAAGCTATGATGGTGATTGCATTCCAGTCATCACCGATTTTGAGTTTACCGCGCGAGCGCTCGCGCGTCTTGGCGGCTGCGGTGCCCATGGCCGCGACATGTTACCTCAAGATTGCGCACGCTCGGAACGTAGAACCCCATCGTAGAAATCTCTTCCGTCCACCTTCGATCGTGCGTTCAACTGTTGCAACTTACCTGCGACCCTCCGGTTGCGTGCGACCCTCCGGTTGTCGGTTGGGGAGCCTTCAAAATTTTCAAGTGATTAAAATAGAAAAGGCTCCTCAGGTAGGACTCGAACCTACAACCCTCCGGTTAACAGCCGGATCGAATAATTATTGCCTTATTTTGCCGGGCTTTGCTTCAAGTTGCTTCCTTGTGCTTTCGCACAGAAAACAAACGAACTTACTTCTTGCTTCTATTTGCCGCATCTTGCTCTGAGTTGCTTCTAGTTGCGTCTTGCATTTGGCAAGAATTTGGCAATGTTGTTTTCTCCAGTAGCTTCACCTTATCGGCCAAATAACGCGGCGAAAGGTGCGCGTACCGGAGCGTCATAGCGATACTTTTGTGTCCTAAAATCTGCCGCACGTCATTGAGGTCCGCTCCATTCATCATCAGCCATGACGCGCAACAGTGGCGTA
>DATFXZ010000754.1:0-10235 GCA_035315305.1 Terriglobia bacterium
CTCACCTCGATTTGCATCACGCCGGCCTCGATCTTAGATAGATCGAGGATTTCGTTGATTAGGGCTAGGAGATCCGATCCGGAAGCGCCGATCGTTTGAGCATACTCCATCTGTTTGGGTGAAAGATTCTGTTGCGGGTTATCCAGCAGAAGCTTGGCCAGAATGAGCATGCTGTTGAGGGGCGTGCGCAATTCATGAGACATGTTCGCCAGGAACTGGGATTTGTATTTGGACGACAGGGCCAGTTGCTCCGCTTTCTCTTCCAGTGACCGCCGTGCGCGCTCGATTTCGGCATTCTTGCTTTCAACCTCGCGATTCTGCTGCGCAAGAAGTCGGGCCTTGTCTTCAAGCTCGTCGTTGGTCTGCTTGAGTTCTTCCTTCTGGAATTTCAGCGCCTCTTCGGACTCGCTGAGGCTCTTCGCCTGTTCCTGAAGCCTGCTATTGGTTGCCGTAAGTTCCGCCTGACGGCTTTGCAACTCCGCTGCCAGTGCCTGGGACTTCTGCAGCAAATCTTCTGTTCGCATTGTTGCAGTGATGGTGTTCAGCATGATGCCGATAATTTCACTGAGCTGGTCGAGAAACGCGAGGTGGATGTCTGTGAATCTGGAAAACGAGGCCAGCTCTATAACCGCTTTGACTTCACCCTCGAACAAGACTGGCAGGAGCACGATATTGAGCGGTTTCGCTTCGCCGAGGCCCGAGCTGATCTGGATGTAGTCCGGGGGCGCCTCGGTGAGAAGAATGCGTTGTCTTTCGAATCCGGCCTGACCCACGAGGCTTTCGCCCAAGCGGAAACGGTTGGAAAGTGTTTTCCGTTCTTTGAAGGCGTAGCTGGCGAGCAACCGGAACTCCGGTTCGCCGTCAGTCTGCTCCTTCAGGTAGAAGACGCCGTGCTGCATCGACACTAACGGTGCGAGTTCAGACAGGACCAGTTTCGATACCGCCAGAAGGTCTCTCTGTCCCTGAACCAGTCGTGTAAACTTCGCAAGATTGGTCTTCAGCCAGTCCTGCGCCGCGCTCTTTTCGGTAGTGTCCTTGAGATTGCGGATCATTTCGTTGAGGTTGTCTTTCACGGCGGCAACTTCGCCCGCGGCCTCTACCTTGATCGATCGTGAGAGATCCCCCTTTGTGACTGCGGTCGCTACCTCAGCGATGGCGCGCACCTGAGTCGTGAGGTTTGCGGCCAAACGGTTCACATTATCCGTAAGGTCGCGCCACGTTCCCGTGGCGCCCGGGACATTGGCCTGGCCCCCTAGCTTTCCCTCGGTGCCCACCTCGCGGGCGACAGTGGTGACTTGTTCCGCAAACGTGGCCAGAGTGTCGATCATTTCATTGATGGTGTCGGCGAAATCCGCGATTTCACCTTTTACTTCGAGCACAAGCTTTCGCTTCAGATTGCCGCTCGCGACTTCTCTCACCACTTTCGAAATGCTGCGCACTTGGTCAGTAAGGTTGCTGGCCATCGAGTTCACACCGTCGGTGAGGTCTTTCCACGTGCCGGCGACTCCTTTGACATCCGCCTGTCCGCCCAGTTTTCCTTCGGTACCCACTTCACGTGCGACGCGAGTCACCTCTGAAGCGAAAGAGTTGAGCTGATCAACCATGATATTGACAGTGTTCTTCAGCTCGAGAATCTCGCCGCGTACGTCTACTGTTATCTTTTTGGACAAATCGCCTGTCGCGACGGCAGTCGTAACAGCGGCGATGTTGCGCACCTGGTTCGTGAGGTTGCTGGCCATGAAATTCACGCTGTCGGTGAGATCTTTCCATGTGCCGCCAACTCCGCCGACTTGAGCCTGTCCGCCCAACCGCCCCTCCGTACCTACTTCGCGGGCGACGCGGGTAACTTCCGAAGCGAAGGAGTTGAGCTGGTCCACCAGGTTGTTGATGGTGTTCTTGAGCTCGAGGATCTCTCCGCGTACATCCACCGTGATCTTCTTGGACAGGTCCCCTTTGGCGACGGACGTCGTAACCTCGGCGATATTGCGCACCTGAGCGGTGAGGTTACTGGCCATAGAGTTCACGCTGTCGGTGAGATCTTTCCATGTGCCGCCGACGCCGCGGACTTCGGCTTGTCCACCCAGTCGCCCATCCGTACCAACCTCGCGAGCCACGCGCGTGACTTCTGATGCGAAGGAGTTGAGTTGGTCCACCATCGTGTTGATGGTGCTCTTGAGGTTGAGGATTTCCCCTCGCACGTCGACAGTTATTTTTTTCGACAGGTCACCCAGAGCCACGGCTGTGGTCACTTCCGCAATATTTCGGACCTGAGCGGTGAGGTTGCTGGCCATCGAATTCACGCTGTCGGTGAGATCCTTCCATGTGCCGCCAGCGCCGCGCACGTCCGCCTGACCGCCCAGTCGTCCCTCGGTACCCACCTCGCGGGCCACGCGCGTAACTTCGGAAGCGAAGGAGTTGAGCTGGTCCACCATGATGTTGATAGTGTCCTTAAGCTCCAGAATTTCTCCGCGAGCGTCCACGGTGATTTTCTTTGAGAGGTCGCCTCCGGCAACGGCTGTCGTGACGGCCGCAATGTTGCGCACCTGATTGGTGAGGTTACTGGCCATGAAGTTCACACTGTCGGTGAGATCCTTCCACGTGCCGCCGATATCTTTGACCTGGGCTTGACCGCCGAGCCTTCCTTCCGTACCCACCTCGCGGGCGACACGGATCACTTCCGACGTGAAGTTGCTGAGCTGGTCCACCATCGTGTTCACGGTCTTGACGGTTTGCAGAAACACTCCGCGAAACGGGTTTCCTTCAATTTCAAGGGCCATCCGTTGCGAGAGGTCTCCTCGTGCGATCGCGCCGATCACACGAGAGACGTCAACCGTCGGCTGGATGAGGTCGGTCGTCAGCAAATTGACCCAGTCGATGCAGGCGGCCCAGGAACCGGTTGCGCCAGGCATTGATGCCCGGTGGTTGATCTTGCCTTCCTTACCGACGAGATTACTGACCCTCTCCAGTTCCTTGGCCAGCCTGTCGTTGCTTCCAATCACATCATTCAGTGCGTCATAAATCTTGCCTGCGATCCCAGTCGCATCAACAGGCATACGAACCGAGAAGTTGCCATTCCTGAAACTTGTGAGAACTCGCAGCATCTCTCGGTTGTCCACTACGTCCGTGTTGAAACTTTCAACCTTTCGAAGTCTCGTACTCATTGAAATGTCCTTTTGAAGCGGCAAGCCGAGGAGTTGGAAAGAAAGTGAGATCTCTGTTCCAGGCTTTGTAGAAACCCCACAAATATTTCGAACGCAACTCGAAACCGGCCTGGAGTTCGATGATTGGTTCTAATTATTAGTGTAGTTGAAGCTTATCGATTCCGCTGGACCAGACCAATATATGTGGGAACGATGTGGGCACAGTAATGATCGGGAGCATTGTCGCCGCGCCAGGCGATCGCTGGGACAAGTCTGGTTCCGTTCCGGCCAGTTGCCTGTCCAGATTCACAACATCGGACAGTCTAGCGTGTCCTAGCGTTGTCCTCGACCTTCTGCGGGGGGAGTGCCACCTGCACCTCCGACCCGTGCACAGTCCGGAGGGTTGCCCTGGCCGGCAATCGTGCCGAAGTCCCAGTGCTCATCGGCTTTGCCGTCAACGAAACGCCACATATCAAACCACGTCGTGGTATACGTCTTGCCCGGTGTGCGAGGATCTGCACACTCGCGAACGACTCCGACGGTCACATAGTCACCTTCGGCAACAACCGACACAACCTTCGTCGCCCAACTGTTCTTATTCGGAATTGGCCTCGGGGTTCCGCGTCCGCCGAAAAAATTCATAACGGTCTGCCGTCCATTTGCGCAACAGGGATTGTGCTGGATGTACTTCTCGGTGAGCCACTTCGGTGCTTCATCCCAGTGACCGGCTTCCAGAAGGTCTCGCATGATGTGCATAGCGGACTGCTTGTTGGTGTTCAGCTTGGGATCCTTGCTGGTGAAAAGGGACTCCGGATCACTCGAACCGACGACAGGATCCTGAGCAGTCATCAGACCGGCACCCATCACAAAAGCGGCCAATCCAAGAGTAATGAGCATAAGAGGCTTCTTCACGTTCGTATCTCCATTCGACAGATCCTCGGGAGATTATCATTTTTCGGGCACAACTCTAGCGACTGATTTATCCGCAACGACCCGGGCATTTGGTAGACACTGGTCTTGAGGAGCTCAGCAAATGGCAATACCGACTGAGCCGATAGGCAGTATTCCTCGTCCTCTTGAACTAATCCATGAGTTGATGACCGGAGCGGGTGAAGACCCTAAACTGACCGCTCTTTTCGACGAAGCTATTCGAGATACGATCACACGGTTCGAAGCGACGGGTTCTCCAGTCATCACCGACGGTGAACAGAGGAAGTACCACAATTTCTGGACGTACAGCGTTCAGGGCCTTCCGAACACCGACCCCGAAGGATTTAAGATTCCTTTCGCCGCCGGCCACGTCCGTCGAATGCTGCGGCTGGTGAAGGGACCTTTCCGATACCAGCGCTATGCGGATATCTACATCGATTTCGCGAAGCGCTACACGAGACTGCCGATCAAGCAGGCGGTGATATCGCCCTCCGCACTCAGCTTGATGTATCCGGCGGATCCCATTCCCGGCTACTCGCGGGACGAATTTATTAACGACCTGATCGCCGAGCACGTCACCGAAGTCCGCCGCTGTTTTCAAAAAGGAGCGCACTGCGTCCAGATCGACTTCACTGAGGGCCGGCTAGCAGTAAAGATCGATCCATCAGGCAATCTCCTGAACAGCTTCATCGATTTGAATAATCTCGCGTTGTCACGTCTTACAGCCGAGGAGCGCGCACGGATCGGCGTGCATACGTGTCCTGGCGGCGACCGCGATTCAACGCATAGTGCCGACATTGACTACGCTGAGCTGCTGCCAAGCCTGTTCGAACTTAGGGTGACTAACTTCTACATCGCACTTGCGGGCGAGGAGGACCGGCCCCATGTGTTGAAGGTCATCCGGGAATACATGAAGTCTGGTCAGCGGATTTTTGCGGGAGTCGTCGCCCCTATTGACCCTCATATCGAGACTCCGGAAGAGATCTGTGAGCGGATAATGGAAGCCGCAAAGTACATTCCCATAGAGCAATTGGGCACGACCGATGATTGCGGTTTCTCGCCATTCTGCGACGACATGTCGACGACTCGCGACGTCGCGTTCGCGAAAATTCGAGCACGCGTGCAGGGCACGGCGCTCGCTGAAAAGCATCTCGGAGGCAGGCGGTGAATCCACAAGACGACGAGGAAAAACTGCTGCGGGCCGTCGCGATTGAAAACGCAAAAAGCATTCTCCTCGCTCGCCAGCGCACCGAAGCAGAACTCATCCGGGCGAAGAAAGCGCTGGAGCAGAAGACCGAAGAACTTGCTCACTCACTATCGATGATGAGGGCCACGCTTGACGCCACCACCGATGGCATCCTTGTGACCGATGAACACGGCATCATCACCGACTTCAACACGAAATTCACGGAGCTCTGGCGCATCTCTCCCACAATCTTGGACACGCGTGAGCATCAAGTCTTCCAGGAAGCCGCCTGCAACCAATTGAAAGATCCGCAGGCATTTCTCGCGACGATCAGCGAGATATACGCCACCTCGCCGCCGGAATCGTTCGACCTGCTCCATTTCACAGATGGACGTGTGTTCGAACGGTTTTCGAGAATCCAGTTCCTTAATGACAGAAATGTAGGTCGCGTCTGGAGCTTTCGCGATATTACACAGCATAAGCGCCTGTTCGAGGCCGCGGAAAAAGCCGCAGAAGAACGGAAGCAACTCCTTGAGAGGGAACGCGTGGCGCGTGCAGAGGCCGAGCACGCAAACGCAATGAAAGACGAATTCCTTGCGACCTTGTCGCATGAACTGCGCACACCGCTGGGTGCGATTCTCGGATGGGCTCATGTCCTCCGGCATCAAGAAACGAGTGCGCCCGATTTTCAGAAGGGTCTCGAGGTCATCGAACGAAACGCGCGTGCACAAACGCAGCTGATCGAAGACCTGTTGGACATGAGCCGCATCCTCTCCGAGAAAATCCGACTGGACATCCAGTCCGTAGAACCTTTTTCTTTTATCGAGGCGGCCGTCGAAACGGTAAGGCCGGCAGCCGACGCCAAAGGCATCCGCCTCGACAAACTACTGGATCTCACCGCCGGACCGATATCCGGTGATCCAAACCGGCTTCAGCAAGTCGTGTGGAACCTTCTCTCCAATGCGATCAAGTTCACGCCGAGGGAAGGCCGAGTTCAAATTGTGCTGCAGCGTACCGACTCTCACGTTGAAATCAGCGTTGCCGACACCGGCATCGGCATCAAGCCCGGTTTCCTACCGTATGTTTTCGAGCGCTTTCGACAGGGCGATCCTTCCATCACGCGTCCGTATGGCGGTCTGGGTTTGGGACTATCTATCGTGAAGCATTTGACCGAACTGCACGGTGGAACCGTCAAGGCAGAGAGTCAAGGCGAAGGCCGCGGATCTACGTTTTCCATTAACCTTCCGCTGATGGCCGTGTATACATGTGTTGCTCGACCCGAGCGGGTTCATCCCGGCGCGCCGTCGCCGGCTGGTTTCTCTTTCGAGCAGGTGGATCTTTCCGGGATAAAAATACTCATCGTCGACGACGAACCGGACGCGCGCGATCTGATCAAGCGCGTTCTGGAAGAGTGCAAAGCGGAAGTGCTGACGGCTGCATCGGCTTCGGAAGCGCTCACGATAATCGAACCCGAAAGACCTCACGTACTCGTTAGCGATATCGGCATGCCTGAAATCGATGGGTACGAATTCCTACGTCGAGTTCGCGCGCTCACCCAAAAAATAGGCGTACACATTCCCGCCGTTGCCCTCACGGCTTATGCCGGTTCAGAAGACAAAACGCGTGCTCTCCGCGCGGGCTTCCTCGTGCACCTCGCCAAGCCCGTCGAACCTTCCGAGCTTGTCGCAACATTAGCGAACCTGGCCGGCCGCACCGACGATCTCGCGGTGTCTGAGAGATAATCGACAAAGGGCTTTATTGGCGGGTCTTGATGTCGCGCGGTCGCTGCGCGCAATTCCTGGGACGAAGGACGTATTAATCGCGATGCACACGGCACTCGCCGAACGCGAGCTTCGGAAGTTCGAACGCCCGGCAGACGGGTCCGTGAACATGTTCCTGTCGAAACCGCTCACGCCTGAAAAGCTCGATACCATTCTTTCGCAACTGGACGTTTTGCGGCGCTCGCAGGTCGCGCTCCCAGCCGACAGAGAAATCTGATATGTAGAAATTATAGAACTCGTCGAGGACGCGCGATGAGTTCCGAAGCCGTGGACTGCAAGAAAAAGAGGATCATGGACACGCGTAGAGAATAATTCTCCATCCAACCACAAGCAGGACGCAGACAATGTCTTCAAAAAAAGAAAGGGCTGAAATCGAGAATAGGCCGGGCACACGCAAAAACAGCCCGAGACGTCTGATCCAGCCCGACCAGACTCCCATTGTCCGTTCTGACCGCGAGCAGGAGCAAGAGAAGCTACGCCTGCAAACTAAATTGATCGATTCGTCGTTCGAACCCATTCTCGTTTGGGACTTCGACGCTGGCATCGTCGAGTGGAATCATGGCTGCGAGCGCCTTTACGGCTTCGCGCGCGCCGAAGCCGTCGGACGCGTGATCCATGACTTGCTGAGGACCGTCCACCCGACGCCCATTGAAGAGTTCAAGACGCGGCTTGCGGCCCAAGGCGAATGGGTAGGTGAGTTGCGCCATACCACCAAAGATGGACGCGAAGTCATTGTCGAAAGCCGCCAGCAAATAACCGAGATCGGGAGCCGACGGCTGGTCCTGGAAACCAACCGCGATGTCACGGAACGCAAACGACTAAGCGAGTGGCTGTTGCGGGAGAGCGAAACGCGTTTCCGCACACTCGCCGACAGCGCGCCTGTGGCGATTTGGGTTAACCGCTCTGACGCCGGGTGTGATTTTGTCAACAAAGCTTATCTCGATTTCTTCGGCAAGACATTGGCGGAGTTGCAGGGCTTCGGCTGGCAGCCCCACGCCCACCCCGACGACGACGAACGCTACATAAGTTCCTACCTCGCCGCATTCAACAAGCGCGAGCCGTTCCGGTGTCAGGCTCGATTCCGAAATGCAAAAGGCGAATACCGCTGGCTCGACTCGGTTGGTCTGCCGCGATTCTCGTCGTCCGGCGAATTTCTGGGCTATGCAGGAGCCAGCCCAGACATCACCGAAATCAAGCGCTTCGATCTCAACAATCAGTTCATCAACGAACTGGATCTATCGATCTCCCAAATCACAAATCCAGACGAAATCATCCAGTTAGCAACCAGCAAGCTGGTTGAATACCTGGGTGTGGCTCGGTGCCACGTGAGTGAGGTAAATCTGTTGGAGCGTCTGTATATTGTCCGCAAGAGTTGGGAAGCTTTGCCTCACGGCGTCCAGAGCCTGGCGGGCGAGTACCGCATCGATGATTTCATTACACCAGAATTTCGCGAGGGATTAGAAGCCGGTAATACGGCCATCGTCAACGATGTGACCACTGATCCCCGAACGTACGATTTCGCCTCGAAATACGAATCGTTCGGCGTCGGTGCCTGGATCTCTGTTCCCGCATTCAACGAAAAACAATGGGAAGCCACGTTGACTGCCGTTGAACCCCAAGCGCGGAATTGGCGTCCGGATGAAGCTCAGTTGCTGCGCGATATTGCCTCCCGACTCTGGTTGGCTGTCAAACGGGCGCGGGCAGTGGAGGCTCTGCGCGAGAGCGAAGAGAGGGCGAGGCGAACCATGGCGGAGCAGATGCTGGCAGGCATCGCCGAATGTGACTTGACAGGAAAATTTACGCTCGTCAATCAACGCTATTGCGATATCACCGGCTACACGAAGGCTGAACTACTGGATATGGTCGTACGCGACGTTACGCATCCCAATGACTGGACACCCAACGCCGAACTCTACGGCCGACTCTTTGAGACTGGCGAGAGCTTCTTTCTCGAGAAACGTTATTGCCGGAAAGATGGTTCCCAGGTTTGGGTCAACATGAACGTATCACCCATGCGCGGCCGGCATAGCAAGATTGTAGGAGCCGTGGCCGTCGTAATTGACGTCACCCGCCGAACGCACGCGGAGCAGGAATTGGCGGCAGCGAAAGACCGTCTAGCGGCTGATTTGGGCGCTATGACAAGACTGGAAAAGATAGTCGCGATGTTCGTACGTGAGGGTGACTTGTCTGCAGTTCTGGCAGAGATCGTTCAAACGGCCATCGCAATAACCGGCGCCGCCAAGGGACACTTGCAACTCTTCGACAAAAATTTGGGCAGGCTCGTCATAGCGGCACACCATGATTTCAAGCAGCCATTTCTGGATTTCTGGAACACCGTCGAAGAGGGCAAGGGAGCGTGCGGCACCGCGTTGAAAAGTGGAGAGCGTGTGATCGTTGACGATGTCACTCTTAGTCCCATTTTTATGTTCACACCTGCGCTCGATGTCCTGTTGCAAGCGGGCGTGCGCGCGGTTCAGTCCACACCAGTGCTCGACCAGTCCGGCAAACTGGTTGCAGTCTTCTCGACACATTTTGATGTCCCGCGCCGTCTGGATGAACGAACTTTGCGGCTGCTCGACCTGTTGGCCGCAGAGACCGCCTCAATTATCGAGCGTGCCCAGGCCGAGACGGCGCTGCGATCTGCCTACGAGCAGGCCGAGGCCGCGACGCGCACCAAAGACGAGTTTCTAGCTGTGGTTTCGCACGAGTTACGCACCCCGCTCGTTTCGATCCTCGGTTATACACAACTGCTGCGTGGCAAGACGCCAGATCCTGCGAGGATTCGACGGACGGTAGAAGTTATCGAGGAAAACAGCAAAATACAGTTGCAGTTGATCGAGGACCTGCTCGACACAGCTCGCATTGTTGGAGGCAAGCTCAAACTCGAGGTAGAACCGCTGGACCTTGTTAGCGTGATCATGACAGCGCTCGATGTGGTGCGGCCGTCAGCAGAAGCTAAAGGAATCACGTTAGCTTCCAACCTGGATCCGCTCGCCGGCCAAATCACGGGCGATCCCGACCGTTTACGGCAAGTTACCTGGAATCTCCTTTCAAACGCCATCAAGTTCACTCCGATGGGAGGTCGCGTCGAAATCACGCTCCAACGCGACGACCCGCATGTCCAGATCATCGTCCGTGACACCGGCAAGGGCATCGAGCCGGAGTTCCTGCCTCACATCTTCGAACGCTTCCGCCAGA
>DATFXZ010000755.1:0-2905 GCA_035315305.1 Terriglobia bacterium
GACAAAGACTTGGACGAGGACGCAGAGGAATTTATCGTCAGTTGGGTTCAGGAATTCCCGACAAACGATCCGATCTCACTAGAGATTCAAGTAAATCAACTCCCCTCGCGTGAGGACGTGCAAGAGTCGGTGCAGACGGCCATCCACAATTACTTCGCCTATCGCATGAAACTAAAAAGTTTTGAGCTGCGTCGTCTTCTCAAGCAGGGTCGGATGAGTCTGTTCATCGGGCTCGCGTTTTTGAGCGCCTGTCTTTTGACCAGCCACATTCTCGTCCGTCAATGGCCGGGAACATGGTCAGACCTGGTTCAAGAAAGTCTTACCATCGGAGGTTGGGTCGCAATGTGGCGACCGATGGAAATTTTTCTTTATGAATGGTGGCCAATCCGACGCAGTAGACGGCTCTACCAAAAAATGAGCGGGATGCACGTCGAAGTAAAGAAGCGTGCCGTCTAAGGGAGTAAGGATCTTCCATCCAGCAGCACCTAACCAATCGATGAAGCCAACGGCCCCATTGCGATGCAACTTCAGTGAAGTTGTTGCACCACCCTGCGGTGGCTTATCTTATTCTCGTTAGATTGTGATTCTTCCTGCCTTTGGTTTATTAGCATCTTTCGCGGTAATAGGTCTTGTTTGCATCGTGACTTTATGGATCACGCGCTGGCCTGGTTTTCGCGTGGCGACACTAATCGTGTTCATCATTTGTGCTTATGCTGGCGAAATCGTGTTTTTTCGAATCTTCAGCTCGTTATACGCTGACACGAACGGCGAGCTCACAACCCGATCCAGTGTCTTATTGATGTACGCATGCATTCCTGTTGTGGCGGCGGTGTCAGGCTGGCTAGGGGCCGCTGTTGCACGGCTGGCGATGCGATATATTGAGGGCGGCTCGCAACGCAATGAACACTGACGATCTAACCACTCGATGAAGCCAACGACCCCAGAGCGATCGCATTTCGGCAATCTTGCCACAAAGCCCGCCGTTGGCTTATCTCTATCTCGTTCCAACGCGCCCAGATCGAATGACGCCGAGGATGTTTGCTGCGCCACCCTGCGTTGGCTTATCTCTTTCTCGTTAGATGATTTCGCGCCCACTACGCGCGCACGTACGCGCGCGTAATGGTGTCGAAACTCCGGAAATACCTCGGATTTTCAGCTCCCAGTGCTCGCCGAGGAAGCTTCGTGCGTCAGGCCCATTGCACCCGGCGGTGAGTTCAATAACGAGAACACGACGACGGGACACGCGATTCTGAAATCGCCGCTCTCGAAGTCGGCCTCGATATAGCCGTCGCTGTCGTCGACGCTGCAATCGAGCTCGATCGCGACCTCAAAGACCACGACCGTATTGGGCGGGACGGCAAACATCGTCGTGTTGAGACTCACGCCCGACGAGACGGAGGCTCCCTGGGTATCGCCGCCTATGATGCCAGCACCCATTGCGCCGGTCGATCCCAGGAATGCGCTTGCACAGTTGCTGGACGTCACAGCCGTGGGCCAGCCGAACCACAGATTGAAGTCTGCATACGCATACACTTCACTGCTGTTCGACCAGAATGTCCACGGCGCATGGGCTGTGAGGTGACCGGTCGCCGAAAAGAAGGTGGCGGCGTTGATCACCGCATAGTCCTGGTAGGGATTGGGCCAATAGAAGTAGAAGCCCACCTTCTGGGTGATCGTCTGCGAAGTCTTGAATTTGAATTTCGCAAAACTGCCGAACGGCACGGCGGCGGAATCCGAGATGTCGGCGAGCGGGATCGACCAGATGAGGAAGGGCGTGTCCAGCGTGAAGCTCGGATACGGGAAAAAATCGCTTCGGGAGGCGAGATCGCCCAATGCCCTGCTCTGCGCCGCGATAGTCGAATAAAGCGTGCCCTTTCGGCTCGCCGCAAGTTTGATCGCGTCGGCCTTGTGCTTCGCGACCATCCGCTCCAGCTCCGCGCTCCGCCGCTCCTGCAGCGCCTGGAAGCCCTTGAGGTCCAGTCCCGCTTTCCTGAGGAAGGCGGACACCGCCTTTTCGGATTCCTTTCGGCTTTTCTGCAGAGCGGCGCGCTGAGCACGGTCCGGTCGAAACGTGGCCGGATGCTTCAGCCGCTCGGTTTCGACTGCAACAATCGCTTTCTTCAGCTCCGCCGTGGAAATCTCTTTCATCGCGTCCTCCTCGAGTGATTCGCGCGAAACCTGCTTCGCGGTTTTCTTTTTTAGTCATCGGAACCGCACACACACGCGCGCGCGCATAGAAAACGCTGCCCGGCCTCGCGGCCCGCGACTCGTTAGGCTAGAGTCGGCGCCGCTGATTCTACGGTTTGATTCCACGGTGTCGGCGGTGCTGACTGTATCACTGCTTGTCGTATACCGCCAAGTTCGTGAAGCTTGCGCCTTGCGTATCGGTTCCGTTGGTGGTGACCATGCTAGATTTTCCATCGAACGATACAACAATTCGACCGGTGACCGTAACCTTTCCATTTTTCTTGACCGTTACTTCCAACGCCTTGTCATCAGCAAGCCTCTTGTATGACCGCATGTCTGAATTCGGGTCGCCGGTGACGGGATAGTCTTTCCCATCGAACTTGCCCGTCCACTCAATGTGCGTTGGCTTACCATCCTTATCGGTGCCGTCGGTAGTAACTTTCACGTTGTCCCCGGCAGCTTCAGAGACAACCATGTTATTCCTCCCCGTCCCAGGCGAGAATTTCGATTTAGCCTCATTCAGCTTCCAAGTGCCCATCTCTGGATCGTCAGCGAAACACACCGCAGCCCGGTAAAGGCAAAGCGCAAGAGTCAGTCCTGTCGTTTTCGCTTTCATATGATCTATCGAGTCCGAATTTCTTTTTCGGTCAACATTTCTTTTGAAACGACGGCTTCCAGCACTCGCCCGCTCGCACGATGCCGTGATCCGCGTGTTACG